>CBETCF010000311.1:0-1516 GCA_965534785.1 uncultured Psychrobacter sp. | reverse complement strand
ACTTTAGTATTGCCAATCCCGCTACCATGCAAGGGCAAGGACAAGCTTTTAATAAAAGCTTAAAGGCGGATGACGAGCGTTATCAGCAATTATTCGATCAAAATAGCTTTCCTAATAGTGATAGCCAAGCCAAACGCCATTTAATGAGCGCTATTCGTCAGCACTTAGCGTCTGAGCACGTCGCTGTAGCAAAGGCTAATTACAATACTGTGCCTTTCATTGCGGCTGATAGTATTGACGCCGGCTCGACCGGTTTACTCAGAACTATTCTTGAAGTTTATGGCTATCGTGAAGAGAAAGAGAGCGATAACCAAAGTACTGCTTATGATGACTACGATTATAACGACCGGCAACAAGAAGCCGATACCGTCTGGGTTGAAGATGTAGATAATCCTGGTGTGCAGTACGCTGAATACGCTGAGAGAGCACAAGTTGATGAGTCAGTAGATGCTGCTGAAGAGGTGGTGGTCGTTGAAGAGGATGATAATGAGGTAGCCTTAGCAGTGGCAATTGCTAGAGCAGAGTTAGCAGAGTTTGAATTGGCCTATAGCAAAGACGGCTACGACTATGATCAAGAAGGCTATGACAGAGACGGTTACGATGAAAATGGCTACGATCGTAGCGGCTATGATTATGATGGCTATGATAAAGACGGTTATGATTACTATGACTACGATCAAAATGGTGAGCCTGAAGATGACTATGAAAGTGACAACAGTGGTAATAGCATTCGTGAGCGTATAGCCAATAATAACCCTAAAGAGTTTTTTGCAGACTATGAAGCGCTGCAAGCGGCTAAGAAAATCAAACAAAATTCAACAAGCAAGCCTTCAATCAATCCATTTGCTAGAGCGAGACCGGGAGCTATCAGCACCATTCTAAGTATGCTGCATAAGACACCGGAACAAGTGGCTGCTGCCAACGCTTATCAATACAAATACTTGACCTTTAATAGTGTCAGTCAATATTTGCCACAACAACGTCAATTCAACAGTGTCTATAGCTATGATTATGCTGCGCCTACTATTAGCTCATCGGTGCAGTTGCCGATAGCTTTTGATTTTAATAATAGTAAAGTTATCGTAGATCCGGCTGTTATTATGCCGTTTGTTGCCTTCACTAATCCTGAAAATACACCGTTGCAGATGACTGCACACACCGTAGATTTTGGTTTGCCTGAGACCATTACTTCGCAGCTGCCTTCGGCGGTTATTTATGACGCTGCTATCAATGCTATGCAGGCTAGTATGGCAGAGTTAGCGCCTGAGCATTTTAGTGCTGTCGATATTGGTGAGGATAGTTTTGCTAAGCAAGTAGGCGCTTCTCGCGCGGTCAAAGTCTATTTTGGTAGCAAACAAACCGGTGAAGTCGTCGGCAAAATGCTCAAATATATGAGCCAGTCGCTACAGCAATACGTCGATGCCAATCCTAGCCAATATCCTGATGGCGCCTTATTAAAAACCGCAATAGATAAAATACAGCTCTACAATAAAGGCTACCAAAGCGCTGATATCGG
>CBETCF010000310.1:0-1565 GCA_965534785.1 uncultured Psychrobacter sp. | reverse complement strand
ACCAACAGTAGCGATAATACTTTATCCAAAACCCCATTATGGCTATTTGGCGTATGGGCAGGTTACGGTATTATCGATATTTTATTCAAACAAGTCGCTAAGCAAGGCGCTGCTTTTCCATTGACGTTATTGGTTAGCTTTGGTTTAGCAGGATTACTACTGCTCATTTATTTGCTTGTGACTCGGGTACGCTGGCAAGGTAATGCTTTATTAGCAGGGTTATTACTCGGGGCGCTGAACATGGGCAATATCTATGCTTACATTCGTGCTCATCAAGTATTATCTGAATCGCCGAGCATCGTCTTTACTGGTATGAATGTAGGCGTCATTACTGTGGCCACTTTGATAGGGGTCGGTGTATTCAAAGAGCATCTCAACCGCATTAATATGTTAGGCATAGCATTGGCTATCAGCTGTGTAGTTGTGCTGTTTTTGGCTTAAATGACTATTATTTATTAGAGCCGTTTTACATTCAGATAGTAGGCACACCGTATGTGCTATGGTAAGGTAATTTACAACTACTATAAATAGCTAGGCTTATTATTATTTGCATATTTACTTTTTAATATATGGGTATTAATAAGCTAGCCAAAAACTTTTATAATTTGATCAATAACTATAGGAAGCAGTAGCAATGGACTATCAAAAGCAACTAGAAAAAATAAAAAATGGCTCAGGCTTTATTGCCGCATTGGATCAAAGTGGTGGTAGTACGCCAAAGGCATTAGAAAATTATGGCGTTACAGGCAATGATTATGGCAATGACGAAGAGATGTTTGATCTAGTACATGAGATGCGCGCTCGCATTATGACTTGTGATTCGTTTGACAAAGATCGCGTTTTGGGAGCAATTTTATTTGAAGATACTATGGAGCGTGAGGTTAACGGTAAGCCTAGCGCTAATTATCTATGGGAAGATAAAAACATCGTACCCTTCTTAAAAGTTGATAAAGGTCTAGCTGAGCAGATGAGTGGTGTACAAGTCATGCGTCCGATGCCAAATTTAGACTTGCTACTAGATAAAGCCAAGAACTACCCAGTATTTGGTACTAAGATGCGCTCAGTGATTCATGAGCCAAACGTCGATGGTATTGAGCTAGTGGTGCAACAACAATTTGATGTCGCTAAGCAAATCATCTCTAAAGGCTTTATGCCAATCGTTGAACCAGAAGTGAATATCGATAGCGAGAAAAAACACGAATGCGAGCTGCTATTAAAAGTAGACATCTTGCGTAATTTAGATCGTCTCAACGATGATCATCAAGTGATGCTAAAACTAACTCTGCCAGAAGAAGAGGGCTTTTACCAAGAGCTGATAGATCATCCAAAAGTACTTAAAGTGGTAGCCTTGTCTGGTGGTTATAGCCGTAGCGACGCTTGCGATAAGCTTAAGCAAAATCCAGGAATGATAGCGAGCTTCTCACGTGCCTTTACCGAAGGTCTAAGTAAGCAGCAAAGCGATAAAGAGTTTGCCGATACTATTAATAATTCTATTAAAGAGATTTATGAGGCTTCTAAGGTTTAATTAACCGTTTTATTTATGGTTAGATATAAAAAAGCTTGCC
>CBETCF010000309.1:0-1592 GCA_965534785.1 uncultured Psychrobacter sp. | reverse complement strand
TCAGTCATATATTTAATCCTTAATTCACCAGACTTGTTCAGTCAAGTTAGTGTTTCATGATAGATAAATGGTGTTGCTATACTAAATTGCAAGTCTAATCACTTAACGGAGTATAAATAACTGCAAGACAACTGATGATATTATTTCTGGCTCTGACTATAGGCTTAGCAGTTTCTATCAGGTTTTTCGCATAGGCTTTATGAGTAGAATCAGGTAAACTAGCGCCCGTCTTATTAGTAGACCGTTGTTTAAGATTGTGGCACTTCACTTATAGAACTGGACTTATAGAGTCGGTCAAACTGATTAATACTGAGAGTAAAAAGGGGCAAAAGTATGACCATTAATGCAGTGCTACTAGCGGTAGTCATTATGCTTGGGCTATCACTGGCGCGAGTCCATGTGGTACTCAGTTTGCTCATCGGTGCTATAGCGGGTGGCTTGCTTGCCGGCTTAGGTATCACCGCGACTTTAGAAGCCTTTCAAGAAGGCATCCAAAATGGGGCAGGTATTGCGCTCTCTTATGCGCTATTGGGTGCGTTTGCGGTAGCGATAGCCCATTCAGGGCTGCCGCAATCTTTGGCAGGCTCGGTTATCAAACGTATCGATGCGGGCGGCACTAGTGGGATGATTAAGTACCTGCTGTTTGCAGGGCTAGTGATGATGAGCTGCTTTAGTCAAAATCTTATCCCCATTCATATTGCCTTTATACCACTGCTAGTACCGCCATTATTACTCGCCTTTAATCGGATGCAAATTGATAGACGGCTAATTGCTTGTCTGATTACCTTTGGCCTCGTCACTACTTATATGTTCATACCCTACGGCTTTGGTGATATTTATCTCAATCAGATTATGCTAAAGAACGTTGGTGAGGCAGGCATTGATATTACGGATATCTCAGTCACCAAAGCAATGGCTATTCCAGCACTTGGTATGTTCATTGGTTTGTTAACGGCCGTATTCATAAGTTATCGTAAGCCGCGTCACTATAAACAAGTGGCTATAAATAAAGAAGAGCGCGATGCGGTGATTGAAGGCGATGACTTAAGCAAGGCCGCCTCTAATGCTGAGACACAAAGCAAACTTAAAACCTTGGTAGCGCTAGCGGCGATTGTCACCGCTTTTGTGGTGCAGCTTTATACTGACTCGCTATTGCTCGGTTCGATGTTTGGCTTTGGCGTCTTTATGGCGACTGGGGTAGTCAAATGGCGTGACGCTGATACAGTATTCAATGACGGTATTAAGCTGATGGCGATGATCGGTTTTATTATGATTACTGCGCAGGGTTTTGCCGAAGTGATGAAAGCGACGGGAGAGATTGCACCGCTAATTGATGGTGCCACTAATCTATTTGCCGGCAATAAAGCTATTGCGGCTTTAGTAATGTTAAGCATTGGCTTAATAGTAACGATGGGCATTGGCTCGTCATTCTCAACTATTCCGATTATAGCGGCGATTTATGTGCCGCTATGTATCTCGTTGGGATTTTCACCACTAGCAACCGTGGCGATTATCGGTACCGCCGGCGCGCTTGGTGATGCTGGATCTCCTGCGTCAGATTCGACTCTTGGGCCAACGTCTGGTTTGAACAT
>CBETCF010000308.1:0-1628 GCA_965534785.1 uncultured Psychrobacter sp. | reverse complement strand
GAAGTGGCGCAATTGCTGCATTTAGTGACGCACTCGCTATATTCTAATGCTGATATCTTTGTCCGTGAGCTAGTTTCCAACGCTTCTGATGCTTGTGATAAGTTGCGATTTGAAGCGACTAATGATGATAGTCTTTACGAAAATGATGGCGAGCTAAAGATTCGTATTGCCGTCGATGCTGAGGCCAAAACCATCACCTTTACTGATAACGGTATTGGTATGGATGAAGCCGATGCTATTGAGAATCTAGGGACTATTGCTAAGTCTGGTACTAAAGCCTTCTTAGACAAGCTCTCTGAATCACAAAAGCAAGAAGGTCAGCTCATTGGTCAATTCGGTGTTGGCTTTTACTCCGGCTTTATCGTCGCCGATACTATCAGTGTCGAATCACGTAAAGCGGGCGAACCTGCTGATAAAGGCGTACGTTGGGTCTCTGATGGCACCGGCAGCTTTACTGTTGAGACTATCAATAAAGCCACACGCGGTACTGCTATTACTTTGCACCTTAAAGAAGAATATAGCGAAGGGGAAGATAGCTATTTAGACCGCGCTAAGATTAAGCGCCTGGTCAATAAATACTCAGACCATATCAGTTTGCCGATTCAGATGCGTAAAGAAGTCTGGCAAGAAGACGTTGCTGAAGAAGGCGAAGACAGCGAAACGTCAACTGGCGGCGAGATGGTGTTGACCGATGAGTGGGAAACCATCAATAAAGCTAGTGCTTTATGGACGCGCTCAGCATCTGAAATTGAAGATGAAGAGTATGTTGATTTCTATAAAAACATTACTTATGACATGGATGAGCCACTGACGTGGACGCATAACCGAGTCGAAGGCCGCGTACAGTACACCCAACTTTTATATGTGCCGAAAAAAGCGCCAGTAGATCTCTACACTCGCGAACAGCAGCATGGTCTAAAGCTATATGTCAAACGCGTCTTTATCATGGATGACGCTGAGCAGTTATTACCGATGTATCTGCGTTTTGTCAAAGGCGTTATCGATTCAGCTGATTTGCCACTGAACGTTAGCCGCGAGCTATTACAAGAATCGCGTGATGTGAAGTCTATCCGTGATGGTAATGCTCGTCGTATCTTGACCATGCTAGCTAGCCTTGCCAATAGTGAAGATGAAGCCAAGCAAGAGAAGTTTGCGCAGTTCTATAGCGAGTTTGGTGACGTTATCAAAGAAGGCTTAGGCGAAGACATGGGCAATCAAGAGCGCATTGCCAAACTGCTACGTTACGCTACTAGTAGCGATGACAAAGTGGAGACTAGCTTTGAGGACTACAAGGCACGCATGCAGGAAGGTCAAAAAGCGATCTATTACTTAACCGCTGATAACCTTGCCGCTGCCAAAAATAGCCCACAACTTGAGCTATTTAAGAAAAAAGGCATCGAAGTTATTCTGATGACTAGCCGCGTCGATGAATGGGCGATGAATTTCTTGACCTCATTCGATGATACTCCGCTGCAGAATATCGCTAAAGGCGCGGTTGATTTGGGCGACTTGCAGGATGAGGAAGAGAAGGCGGAAGCCGAAAAGGCGCAAGAAACGATGAAGCCTGTCGTCGACAAACTTAAAACAGCATTGGGCGATCGCGCAAAAGATGTCAAAGTCTCAACGCG
>CBETCF010000307.1:0-1647 GCA_965534785.1 uncultured Psychrobacter sp. | reverse complement strand
AATGAGTAGACTGTCACAAATTTTGCGTGTGGCCTTATAAATAAAAGCTTTTGCTAACGCCTAGTAACATTTCGTGGTGGCGCTATTTAACTATTCACTTTATGCTAAGACAGTACAAAACAATAAAAATCATTAGTAATAAACTACTAGGAGACTATTATGAGTGTTGATTTAGACGCTGCTAAAAAAACATTATTACAATTAAAAGAAGAGTATCAGACTCGTATTGATACCATTGCAGATCATATCCAAAACCCGCAAGATGAGTTGAATAAAGATTGGGAAGATCAAGCCATCTCTATTCGTCAAAATGATACTCGCCAACTGCTAGCAGCAGAAGCCAGACAGAACCTTATTTATGTCAATGACGCTCTTAGCCGCATCGAAAATGGCGACTATACTGAATGTGAAGTCTGCGGTGAGCCTATCCAAGAACAACGCCTACAAGCAGTCCCTTACGCTACGCTATGTATGGAGCATGCTGAGTAAAGTTAATTAAGATCTTAAGTAAAACTATCTTAGTATCAATAATTAGGGCGTCGCTAAATGGCTGCGCCTTTTTTATGCCCTTAAATCATTCAAACTTTTGGCCGCTATCTCAATAACACTTTATATCTAGCCGACCTCATACCAATTACTCAAAGCCTGCTGCCATTGCTGACAACGGCTAGCAATTCTATCTATGCCCAAGTCCATAATATCACCAACTACTGCTATATAACTAATTGGCAAGCCTTGTAGTTGCTGGATATTTTCGACACTCAAACCGCCAATGACACAGATGTCTATAGCCTGTTCAAAGCCAGCTAGCAAATGTGCGCGGCTAACAGTTTTGGCATTAGGCTTAGTATTGGAGCTAAATATAGCACCCATAGCCGCGTAAGTGGCACCTTCAGACTGCGCCTCGAGAACTAGATCAACATTATCGTGACAGGTTCGCCCAATAACTTGCTTATCCCCTAGCTGCCTTTTAGCTTCAATAATGCTGCCATCACCTTGACCTAAGTGTACTCCTACGCCAAGCTTGCGCGCCAACTCGACATCATCATTAATCACTATTGCAACCTGATGTTTTTTGGCTAGCGCTACTATTTGCTGTGCTTCTTGATAGAGCTTAGCTGCGCCGTCTGCTAATGCTAAAACTTTTTTGCGACGGATCTGCAATAGCTCGATGACACCTGTTGCCAGAGCAACCTCTAGCTTTGCCATTAATAGCTCAAACTCATCATCATTGGTTAGCAGATACAGCTTCGGGATTGCTAGTTTCGCTGTCGATACTGGCTTAACGGATGCCGATAGTTCAGTCATTTAATACTCTCTGTCATTATCGTAGTTATTAATATATTTAGTGCTGTGAGTATAACCGCTACGCTGTAGATAGGGTAAAAGCAACTGCCATAAAAAAGGCCGTTATATTAAATAACAGCCTTTTTGAGTATCGCTAGTATATAGTTTTTTACTATAACCTATTAACTTAGTTAGCCAAGCGCCTTAAACCGTGCGACGACTAGCCAAACTGTTTAAGATATTTTTGGCATCGCCCCAACGGGTAGCTGAGCTATTTGCGCCTAAGATAACAATAATAGCCGGACGATTATTAACGCGGGTTTCCATCACTACGCAACGACCTGCTTCATTGATAAAGCC
>CBETCF010000306.1:0-1695 GCA_965534785.1 uncultured Psychrobacter sp. | reverse complement strand
AAAAAAGGACGCTGAGAGGCGTCCTTTTTTTGGTTTGGAATTAACTACTCTAATTTTTCTAGATATTTTAAAATTAGCTTCTGTAGGATGCGCCCTGCGCACCATTTATGGAAAATAAAAAAAGCTTGAATTAAGTTTCACATATCTTAGCTAGGTTTTACTACTCTTACAAAATAACGTTCCGAATAGTTATCGGTGCGCTAGGCGCACCCTTGTATCTTGAATAGATGCTAAGAGAGATCAACTCTTGATATACTTTATCATCTAATCCGAGCATTGTGAGCGTGAACGCACCCTACGCCAAATTATGGTTATCAATCTTCATAAACCAACTCCCAACCACCATCTTTGTCCACAACCGATTCATCAAACACTCTCTTAAAGCCTTGCTTGACCAACTCAAAGCGTGATGGCTCAGACTGATTATCAATAGTAACCACTGGCGCGTCTATCGGTTCAATCGCTTGCCATTGATTATTGGCATTATCCTTAGTCGCTAATACAAAACTAAAAAACGCAGTATCACCAGCCATCATCCGTAGATCATCAACGACTAATTGCTCGTTATTTTTAGTAGAGTCGCTATCAGGCGCTTGCGTTCTATAACCTGTCCAATCCTCAGAAAACCAATCTAATCGTTTTGCATAATGTTGATTGGTCTGTGGTATCGCTGTTTGAATAGCTTGCGACTCTTCATATTGGGTTAAGTAACGATACTCAGGCAGGCGCTTATCCAAGATGCTACCGCGTAGCTCGATAAGCTGTTTATCATCATCTTCGGCAAGAGTGCGCCACATCAGAATAGTCGGTAATACAGGCATAGTTTTGATACGAGCTATGTTATCAATATTAGCCGCTGCTAAAGTTTGCGCGGCTTGACTTTGAGCGTAGTATTTTAAACCTACTGAGAGCATTAAATAGCTACTGCTAACGATTAACATCCAAACTGCTAAGCGTTGGCAATTGGCTAATAAGCCTGATTTAAAGAAGCTTAGTTTACTTCCTTTTACCAGTCCAATAACCATAGCGATTAGCAACGGTAAAGTATAAAGCGGATCGATAATAAATACTGAGGCGATGCTGAAAGGTGTTAGCGATAACGATTCTTGTAGCGGCCACAGCAGTTGCGTGCCATAAACAGTAAAGCTATCTAGTATCGGATGGGTAGTCAGTGCCAAAGTCATCGCTAGTGCTAAGCGTCTGCCAGAGTAGGGCAAAGGTAGATCACGCCATTGGTGATAGCGACTGATTAGCCATGAGCCTATTAATCCCACTAGAGTCAAGACAATCAGCGAATGACTAAAGCCACGATGGTAAGTCATATTGCTAATCGGATCGCCGTAACGGATAAGCACATCTAAATCAGGCAGTGTGCCGAGCATCGCGCCATATAGGTAAGCTTTACGGCCTTGGTATCTGCCGAGGATGGCACCTTGAACGCTAGCGCCTAAGACGATTTGGCTGAGTGAATCCATTGAATTGGGTTGGCTCTTTGATAATTTTACGGCTAGTTTAAATGGCGGGTTACGCTGCGCTAACCGCACCCTACGCGCGATATATATTAATTTATAAAACTTCGAAGTTATGAGATATCAACGCCTCTCTAAGCATCGCAATATTATAATAAGCATGGGCATTGACGGTATTTTGAAAGAAGATATACAGCGTATCGAAATGCTGACGCTGATTGGCAAT
>CBETCF010000305.1:0-1695 GCA_965534785.1 uncultured Psychrobacter sp. | reverse complement strand
ATTGTTTGACCAAGTACCAAGCAGATCATCGCGATTAGAGTGACTAATATTAGCCGTTGGCTGTGAGTCATATTGCTAGCAAGTCGGTTAGTCAAAGCGCAAACCAGTAGTCCAAAGAAGGTCACCGGACCAACTAGCGCCGTAGCGGTAGCGACCAATATAGCGATAACGGTTAATAATCCAAAAGCTAAGCGCTGATAATTGATGCCTAAATTTATGGCTTGGTCTTTACCGAGCATGAGCACATCACATTGATAACGCCAGCGCCAGATAGCAAAGGCTGTAAGCACACAAATAGCAATGCTAATACCTAATAATTGTGGATTGATGGTATTGAACTGCGCGTAACTAGCCGATTGCACCACTACAAAATCATCAGGATTAATTAGCCTAGCTATTAGCGCTGACAAGCTGCGAAACAGCACGCCGAAGATAACACCGACTAAAATTAGCCGAGTTAAATCCTGATTGCTTTTTGAGAATAAAATTTTAAAAAGTAATAATGAGGCGCCAAACATTAAGGCAATCTCAAGCGTAAATTTGGCAATAGGATCGATACTAGTAAAGCTAATAGCCCCTAAAAAAAATACCAATAAGCTTTGTAGCAGCACGTATAGTGAGTCAAAGCCCAGTAGAGATGGCGTCAAAATCGGGTTGTGGGTTAGCGTTTGAAACAGTAGCGTTGACACCCCAATGGCATAACCTACTACCATCAACGCTAGTAGCTTTTTACTTCGCAACGGCAAGGCGAAATCCCAATAGCCATTAACATTGACGGTTAGGAATAATACTGTTGAAAGCAATAAAATAACCGTGGCAACCAAACAAGGATGCTGCTTAATGGCTTGCCAGAATTTCAACCGTCCACTATTAGAAGACTCAGATCTGGCATTGGCTTCGGCATTGATACTCTGGTTATCAATATTTTCAGTATTAGCAGCAGACGATGAAAACATACGCGAGTCTTATCAAAAAGAAGGTTGGATAAAATAACGGTTAGATAAAATGAGACTTAAGCTTCACTAGGTGCGCGTAATAACAGCCATAAGAAAATTACCGTACCAACTACGCCAAACACCGTGGCTACTGGCACTTCAAACGGATAGCGAATAGAACGCCCAATAATATCGCATAGCAACACGGCTGACGCGCCAAGTAAGGCGACCGCTGGCAAGCTTCGGCGTAATTTATCACCCATGATGCGGCTGACAATATTGGGAACAATCAAGCCAATGAACGGAATCATGCCAACAGTAACTACCACCCCCGCACTCATCATCGCTACCATACCGACGCCTATCCAAGTGATTTGGCGTTTACTAATCCCTAAGTTTAAGGCGATGTTATCGCCTAAGCCCACGATAGTAAGCTTATCGGCGATAATATAAGCGATGACACATAGAGCGCCTGTCAGCCAAAGTAACTCGTAGCGACCAGCTAAGACGCCAGAAAAGTCACCAAACTGCCAGACACTAAGCATCTGCAATGTCTCGGTTTGATAAGCGATGAAGGTAGTAATCGCCTCGATAATACCGCCAAAGACAATACCGATCAGCGGAATCATCAAAAAGTCAGTCGGCGGAATGCGTTGAATGAGCAACATAAATAGCATCATGCCGAATACAGCGGTGATAGTAGCTACGCTCATCTTCACTATCAGCGCGCTGGCAGGAAAGAGTAGACTGACGACTAGCA
>CBETCF010000304.1:0-1695 GCA_965534785.1 uncultured Psychrobacter sp. | reverse complement strand
TAACCCAAATCTAAATCCGTCTCCGCCCCATCTTCAGTGACGAACACCTCGCCATGCTGGAACGGACTCATCGTACCTGGATCGACGTTAATGTACGGATCCATCTTGGTCATCGTCACACTCACGCCGCGCGCTTCGAGTATCGCAGCGAGAGAAGCTGCGGTAATACCTTTCCCTAGTGAGGACACTACCCCACCGGTCACAAATATAAACTTGGTCATAGTACTCTATCGGTAATTGGTAAAAGAGGATTTTACTAAAAATGCGCCATAAAATATAGGGCAAAAGCTTAAAGACTCTTAAACTCTTAGGTTTTACTAGTTGTTTCCCTATTAATGTTGGCCCAACGAAAAAACTCACCCCGAGGGATGAGTCTTTTAGCATTATGTAGCGGTAATGATTAATTATAACTTGAACGATTTTAAAGTAAAGGCTACTTAGATAAAAATCACTAGAACAAGTATTCTAAACCGCCACCAACAGCGAAGACTTTAATATCGGCTACCGAATTGGTAGGATCCGTCGGACTAGTATAATCTGCTGAGTTTTGACCAACATAAGCGTGAGCAATTATATTATCTTTAAACTGGTATTCACCGCCCAACACAATCTGATCCGAATCGTTATTATTAATACCGTTTAGATTGTCTGTTTTATTATATTGAAGATAAATAGAAGCTGGATTAGTAAAGCTCTCTAACCCCATCTTGCCACTAACTATGAGACCTTTTTCTTTATCAGAGCTTGCGAAGTCATAGTTAGCTTGCTGATACACTAGACCTAGAGTGATGGGTGCGGCTATGTTTGTATATTTGTCTAAGTCAACCGTTACACCGCCGCGAATAGCATCGCCACCGTAGTTGACGCTACCTTCAAGATTGTCATCATTGGCGAAGTCTAAAGCATTGATACTGCCACTTGCCTCGATATCTTTACTATAGGCAAGACCTGCTGTAAATCCTTTTCCTTGATCAAACGTCAATGAAGCACCATAGCCTGACTGACTGTCATCATCAGAACCTTCATCAGCTGCGTACTGCAGTACGAGTCCTAGGCCATCATATTTGGGTGTAATCCATAATACTGAGCTATTTTGACGGGTATAATCCAGCATATTTAGGGCATCAGCACCTCCGCTATCATTAAGCGTTCTTTTACCCAAATTATCCCAATAAGCTCTAGTCACAACAGGGTTGTATACATAACTAAACACAGATGAGTTACGACCAAAGCGAAACTCGCCATAGTCTTTGTTTGCGATACCTAAGTAGGTATCACGATTAGTAAAAGCAGTATCACCAGTATCGCCATCAACCTGAGTGCCATATTCTAGCTGATAAATGACATCCGTATTGGCAGTAATAGCTTCAGAACCCCTCAAGCCTATGCGTGAAAAGTTTGAGTTGACCTGTACTGAGTCTGTGTCAAAATCTTCAGGAGCATTTTGGCGATTATCATAATCTGCCTCACCATTAACGTAGTCAGTAGTTACAAAGGCTTTACCATAGAGTTGCGGTGCGGCTTGAGCGACTGATACAGATACAATGGTAATCGCTGAAGCTAAAAGTAGTTTCTTCATAGACATATCTCTATATTACAATTTTAATAATGGGCTGCTCTAAACACTTAAAACTCATGGTTAAACTGTTAAAAACGCTCAGAAGTGTCATACATAGTTGGTTATTAACTAAAACC
>CBETCF010000303.1:0-1697 GCA_965534785.1 uncultured Psychrobacter sp. | reverse complement strand
CGATAGCGCTTGACTGGCTTATAGCACAAAAGATTACAGAGCAGTAATATATGAACAAGTTTAGAGGATAATGGCTGAGAAGGTAAACATTTTTTTATTTAAAAGAGTTTTTATTCTTAAATAAGTTCTAAGGCTCAATGGTTATGGTAGGATTTGTTAATGAAATAAATCCTACTTTAGTCCAATAATAATACTGACTTTGTTTGAGATTAATTGATTATGTCCATTTACCAACTAAAGACTCAGTTTCAAAATCAATTGCGGCCTATCAGTGATAAGTTGGTAAGTTCTGGAGTGACTGCCAATCAAGTCACCATAAGCGCTATCGTATTGAGCGCTAGCACGTCTTATGTAATAGTTAATTTACCCCCACACCTCTACGCTAAAAACCTAACAATTAAAGACTCTAGTCAGCACAGCCAACGGTTTTGGCTACTATTACCTGTATCTTTAATGGTACGCATGGCACTAAACGCTATTGATGGCATGATGGCAAGAGAACATCAGCAAGCCTCTACCCTTGGTGCCGTGCTTAATGAAGCTGGTGATATTATCTCAGATAGCTTATTGATAGCTAGTTTGCGGCCGCATTTACCGCTAGAGAAAACTCAAAAACCATTTTCAAAACAGACTCATTTATATCTGATAAATGGCTTAAGTACTTTGACGGAAATGATCGCTATTGGTGCTCATCTAGCTACTGGTCAACGCGCCAATCATGGCCCTTTGGGTAAAAGCGATCGAGCTTTTGAGTTAGGAGCTATTGGAATTTTTATGGCGTTCGATATGCCCAATATTAAGCCCCTCGTTGATTTCAACACTAATTATCAACCTAATATTGGCTACGTAAAACCATTGCTTTGGGTAAACCAGCTATTACTAATTAAGACCTCGCTTAATCGCCTAGCTTTTATCGCTAAGCATTACTTCACCCAATACCATCCGCCACCAATCCCCAAACCTTTAACTACCCCTGAAACCCTATGCCCACAAGGACGTGTCGACATGCCAACTAAGCCTATTGATAATAAAGCAAAAAAAAGCCCTGTTAAAGAAACCGCTGCTACCCCGAATAAACCCACTAGCATTATCGCTGAGCAAAGTTGTTTCAATGCCTATGACGGTACTGCGCTCTATTATCGCTATTGGTTAACTATGCCGTTAGAAGAGTTAGCAGAGCAGTCGAAACAGCAAGAGCAGTCCGAACAAAAGCAAGTCATTCTATTGCACCGAGGCCATGAGCACTCTGGACGCTTAAGCGAGCTTGCTGAGCGTTTTGCGCAGGCAGGCTATCAAGTATTTGCTTGGGATGCGCGCGGTAACGGGCGCTCAGGCGGCATCAAAGACCATGCCGATAGCGTCACGGAGCTTGAGCGCGACTTAAATGACTTTGCCGAGTTAGTCATTGCCCAAACGGGTATTGGCTTAGCAGATACTGTGATTGTCGCAAGCAGCATAGGCGCCGTATTAGCTGCCGCATGGGTACATGATTACGCGCCAAATATTCGCGGCATGATTCTTGGCACGCCAGCGCTAAGTATTCGTCTTTATATTCCTTTTGCCATTCCAGCGCTAAAAGTGGCTCGCAGGTTTGGCTTAATGTCACGTGTCTCTAGCTACGTGAAGGCGCAAGTACTAACCCATGATAAAGACGCGCAAGCCGCATATAATGCTGATCCGCTGATATCGGGGTCAAT
>CBETCF010000302.1:0-1698 GCA_965534785.1 uncultured Psychrobacter sp. | reverse complement strand
TTATATCTTTTAAAATATAAACTTAAGAAGCTTTTTTACGCTTTTTTGGCTTAATGAAAGTTAAGTTCAAAAAGTGCTCTAGCGAATCATCAGTAATATCTAACCAAGGCTCTGGTAGCTCAGGAGCTAGACTACCCGTTAAGGTTGAGCGATAAGCTTTTTCCCTAAAGGTCATGATATTATCCGCTTTATCTTTTTGCCACTGCTTAAGTAGCTCGCCTTGCTTTTCTACGGCAAACTCTGGGTAATCAGTCGCATCCGTCAAATCACGAATATAAGCCGCTTGAAAGTCGATTGAATCGGTAACGGTTACCGTCTTATCATAAGTGGCTAACCATTTTTCTTCATCTTTTTGACGAGTTTCAAGATCCGGTAACTCGATATCACCCATTATCACATCACGGGCATACCAAGCTTGGGTATCGAACATATTAAAGGTGAAGTACTGATCTTGCATCCCTAAATAGATAAGCTGCGGATTAGGCTGCCAGAAGATACCTTTATATAGATTTGCAGGATACAAGCAGTTATGCGTCTGTAGACGCAATTCATCAGGCATAAACGGAAAGTGGAATAAATAACCGGTACACATAATGATAGCGTCAAAGCTCTTGCTAGTACCATCAGCGAAATGGGCAACATCACCTTCAAAATGAGTCACTAGCGGTCTCTCGCTAATCCCTTCAGGCCAATCATAGCCAAGCGCTTGAGTGCGATAGCTGATAGTCACTGACTTAGTGCCATACTTATAGCACTGAGTACCGATGTCTTCTGCCGAATAGCTACTACCGACTAATAAAATATCTTCGTCTTTAAATTCTAAAGCATCACGGAAATCATGCGCATGTAATACGCGACCTGGGAACGCTTCTAACCCTTCAAAATAAGGCATATTTGGCGTTGAGAAATGACCAGTAGCTACTACCACGAAATCAAACTCTTCAACTTCTTGCTCACCAGACTTATGGTTCATTACCGTAACAGTAAACTTTTGGGTTTCATCATCGAATGTTACCCAACGGACAGGACATTCAAAACGAATGTACTTTTGAATATCTTGCTTATCAATACGACCCATGATGTAGTCTTTTAGGACTTCACGCGGCGGATAAGAAGGGATAGGTTCGCCAAAGTGTTCTTCAAACGAATAATCAGCAAACTCTAAACATTCTTTTGGACCATTAGACCACAAGTAGCGATACATACTGCCGTGAACGGGTTCACCGTTTCTATCTAGACCGGTACGCCAGTTGTAATTCCACATGCCACCAATAGCATTTTGTTTTTCATAACAAATAATTTCTGGTAAGTCCTTAGCGCCTGCTAAACGCGCTGCTTCAAAGGCACGTAATTGTGCCAAACCGCTTGGACCTGCACCTAAAATAGCAATTCTTTTGTTACTCAAGATTTACTCCTGTTAAAATAGTTGAGCACTATTATAACATATTTTCATGAATGACGTTTTAGGCTGATAACTTTAGTAATCGATGGTTATTTTTAGGAGTGTTTGAGGAGTTGTCAGCAAGCTT
The DNA here is from genome assembly GCA_965534785.1 of uncultured Psychrobacter sp. GTDB lineage: Bacteria > Pseudomonadota > Gammaproteobacteria > Pseudomonadales > Moraxellaceae > Psychrobacter. The sequence goes on along the minus strand of CBETCF010000302.1, from coordinate 169 downwards.
AATTAAAACTTATCCTACTGACAATAGTTTGTTAGATTTGGTAAGAGGTTTTTTATAAGGGATTAGGGTATATGGTTGTGTAGTAGTAAAGAATAAAATAGCTATATGAGACTAGGGAACAAAGTACGTAAGCCATTAACGATAATCTCGATAGAAACCGCTGCCAATA
>CBETCF010000301.1:0-1700 GCA_965534785.1 uncultured Psychrobacter sp. | reverse complement strand
ACTATGGCTGGGCTCAAACAAGTCTATCCAGGTCGTTATGCGCCTGATACTTTGCTAGATTTGATTATTAATGAAAAGGTCAGCATCACCCACTGTGTGCCAACGATATTACAAATGGTACTCGGCGAGGCGCAAAGTCGGGACAAGAGCTTTAATGGTCTAAAAATGATCATCGGTGGTTCGAGATTGACCGAAGGTTTGGCAAAAGCAGCGCTTGCGCAAGATATAGAGGTTTATACTGGTTATGGTATGTCTGAGACAGCGCCGCTTATCGGTCTCACTGAATTTAGTGTTAATGAGCCTGAAATGAGCACTGACGAAGACATCAACCGCCGCTGCATGTCAGGGAAGCCTGTCATGATGGTCGATGCGCAAGTTTGGAATACTGATAATCAGTCGGTTGGCACTGGTAAAGAGAACACGGGCGAGCTCGTACTGCGAGCGCCTTGGCTAACGCAAAGCTACTTTAAGAACGACGATGCCGGTACTGAGCTATGGGAAAACGGCTATATGCACACGCAAGACATCGCTTATATGAGCCGTGATGGCTATTTCAAAATCACTGATCGTCTTAAAGACGTTATCAAGTCGGGCGGTGAGTGGATATCATCGCTAGAGATTGAGACTATATTATCGCTACATCCTGCGGTAGCTGATGTTTCTGTCATTGGGGTGCCTGATAAAAAATGGGGCGAGCGTCCAGTAGCCTTGATAGTGCTAAAGCCTAGCCATCAAGACACCAAAGCTGATGATATTAAAGCTATCGCTGAGCAAGCGGTGAGTAAGGGTATTATTCCCAAATATGGGGTGCCTAATGAATTTCAATTCGTCGACGATCTACCAAAGACCTCAGTAGGTAAACATGACAAAAAGGTCATGCGTGATCAGTATAATGAGCTGAACAATAGCTGATAAAAAGTCATTATAGTAAAAAAGTTATTTATACAATTTATAATTGTCAATAGTAAAAAACTCATGATCGGTCATGAGTTTTTTCATTCAACTAGAGCTCAATGTGCTATCAATGTTTGTCATAGGAAAGTAGTAAAGCGCTTGACCCCAAATTCAGGTTATTGCTATAGTCGATTATCACAAAATACCAATCATTTTGATTTCTAATGTTAATTAAAAATCTCTGTCGTATAGAGAAGATAAGGATATCTTATGCATAAGGTTCAGCAGCTCATCAATGGTCAGTTTACTGAGTCAACTACCAAGGAATGGATCGATATAACTGATCCGGCGACTCAAGAGGTTATCGCGCAAGTTCCGCAGTCCACTGAAGACGAAATCAACCAAGCCGTTGCTGCTGCCCAAACAGCATTTCAAACATGGCGCAAAACGCCTATCACCACGCGCGCTCGTATTTTTCTGACTTATCAAGCGCTTATCCGCGAACATATGGATGAACTTGCCCAAATCCTAACCGCTGAGCAAGGCAAGACCATTGCTGATGCGCGCGGCGATGTATTTCGGGGTTTAGAAGTGGTGGAGCACGCCGCTGGGATTGCTAATCTGCAAATCGGCGACTTCGTTGAAAACGTCGCCTCAGGGGTGGATACTTATAGTATTTGGCAACCGCTTGGGGTTTGTGCTGGTATCACCCCTTTTAATTTCCCAGCGATGATTCCGCTATGGATGTTCCCGATGGCTATCGCTACGGGTAACACTTTTATTCTCAAACCCTCTGAACAAGATCC
>CBETCF010000300.1:0-1704 GCA_965534785.1 uncultured Psychrobacter sp. | reverse complement strand
TTTTCTTAATACTTATCTTTTTCTGGTAGTTAGTATAGAAAATAGTACTAGAGATGAGTTTTTTAATTGTTAGATACTAAATTTATAGACACTATATCTATAAGCATTATTTTTATAAGCACTATTAATGTAATACCATCATTCGTGCTATGACCTACGGGTCAGTACGATTTTGTATGCTAACCTTGCATATCCCTTGTATTGTTAGTCTCAAACCCGCAAATCAGTACAACCTGATGAATGGTTATATTTATGGCACATGATACGTCTAGACCTTCTAATAATAAGCAATCCATCGATAACCTAAAAACTTCTGGGTTTGAACGTCGATTATCGATTGCCAAGACTTCCCTAAATATTGGTCGCCGCTGGGCAGGCAATAGTATGTCTGGTATGTTTTTGGATAAGCAGGCACGCTCAAAGCGCAATCAAGTATTTATGGAGGCGCAGGCAAATTATGTCGCAGAAGAGCTAGGTAAGCTCAAAGGCTCAGTGGTCAAGATCGGCCAAATGCTAGCGATGTATGGTGAGCATATATTACCGCCAGAAATCACTCGGGCGCTACAAACGCTCAACGATGATACTGCTACCCTTACTTGGCCAAGAATAGAGCAAACCTTACAGCATATCTTGGGAGATAAGCTGAGCGAGCTTGAGGTTGACTCCGTTCCTATCGGCACAGCTTCTCTTGCCCAAGTTCACCGCGCAACGGTATTAGAAACAGGTGAGCAGGTGGTACTGAAAATTCAGTACCCAGGAGTGGCCGACGCTATCAACTCTGATCTTGCGTTATTTAAGCGTTTATTGAAAGTAAGTAACATCGTTCCGCAAACACGGGCGCTTGATACATGGTTTGAAGAGATACGTGACCTACTCCATCACGAAGTTGATTACAATGCGGAAGCGGCAACCACCGAACGCTTTTATGCGCGCTTAGTCGATGACCCTCGTTACGTCGTGCCCAAGATCAACCGCAAATATTCAAGTAAGCGTTTACTGTGCATGACTTATGAGCCTGGGGTTTCCGTTACCTCCGAAGCATTGCAACTAGTGCCGCATGAACGTCGCAATGCCATTGGTCAAGCAGCGATAGAGATCATGATGCAGGAGATCTTTGTTTGGGGCGAGATGCAGACGGATCCAAATTTTGGTAACTATTTAGTACGTATTAGTGATAATGCTGATGAGCTAGATAAACTGGTTTTATTGGATTTTGGTGCTATTCGTCAGTTTGATAACACCCTACTTACTATTGCTCGTAGCCTACTACGCGCAGGCTATCATCATGATCATCAAGCAATGATGGAAGGTATGACAGGCTATGATTTTTTTAATACGATGAGCGATAAAGTGCGAGCTGATATCGCATCGTTATTCTTACTTGCTACAGAGCCATTTAGTCATCCTGATGCTAATCCTAATATCCCTGCAGATTGCCTAGATGAGCAAAAACGTTATATCTGGGCTAATAGTAAATTACACTCACGAATTTCAGCGAGCGCAACTCGTGCCATTCAATCATTTGAATTTAACCTACCTCCTAAAGAGTTCATGTTTATTAGTCGTAAGTTTATCGGTGCTTATACATTTTTGACGGTGATAAACGCCCATACTGATTCTGAAAAGCTGGTAAAACCTTTTTTATAAACAGTTAGGTAGATTTTAAATTTTGGAAACCGCTTCGCTTGGAGCGGTTTTTTATGA
>CBETCF010000299.1:0-1710 GCA_965534785.1 uncultured Psychrobacter sp. | reverse complement strand
GTAGCGGCAGATAGCGTAGAGAGCTACTGTGAAGAGACCCACGATAACGCTTATGCTGCTATAGTCGCGCAAGCAGAGGCTCATGAATTAGAGGTTTCTGCACCGCAATATGAATCTCAGCGTAAAGCGCTCGAAAAATCCTACATTGGATGTAACGCTGCTTATCGAGCATGGGCTGCCAATCGAACTAGCGATGAAGAGGACTATCTATACGATGAGTATGGTTATGAAGATAGCGAAGTGATAATAGAGGGCAGTAATGATGAATATGTTATCGAGTCAGTCAACGAAGACAGAGGCTTTGAGAGTAGGGGCGTAGAGGGTGCAACTATCGTTGAGACTAGTATAATTAAGAGTAACCGTGTTAATGAGCAAAAGGGCAAAAGCAGCTCTCAAAACACAAGCTCTTCTCAAAATATAAGCCCTTATTATCAGCAACTATTCGACGAGTACGATAATAAATCAACGCCGCTAGATATCAAAAAAGCGCAATTGCTAGATAGTTATTTGCTAAAACCTTTATCCATCAACGCTCAAGGGGTTTATCAGCCAATGGCTGGTAAGTTCACGATGCTAATGAGCGCTCAATATCAGGCACGCAATAACTATACCAGTGTCAACCAACCTATTTATATCGATTTTAAGACCGGCAATATCTATCTATGGGCAGATAACTTTGCCTTGCTAACTTCAGAATTCGCTGATGATAAACTTGGTACTCAGTGGCAAAATAAATGGCTACGCTTGGCTATCGATGACGGCAGCTTGCCCAAAGGCTTTGGTAGCGCGGTGATTAAAGCGCATTTTGAAGCTTTAGATCGGACTTATGAAGCCGCGCCTGTCGCCCAGTTTGACTACCTAGCACCGACTAGCTTGGCGACACTGTCACCTAAACTACCTACCGCGCAGTTGAACTATATGAGCACTTCAGCAACTAAACAAATCGTTCGCCGGGTACAAAGTGCTGAGAGCTACGAGCAATTTTATAAAGATTACATCAGTATTTTTTATGAACTCATTACTAATCAATATCCAGAGTTAGTGAAAGCCAAAGCGGCATATGAGCCAGGGGATCCGCGTCCTGACGCCAACAAGCTCACTAGTAAAGTTTTGGTGCAGCAAGCGCTAGCGATGATGAAAAAGGTTACCGACCGTCAAGCTGATAATTTAGTTAATGAGGTATTGAGTGCGGCAGTACGACCGGATGGTGAGGTGGTAGTTGACAATAGCAATCAGCAGCCCAATATTCAGCTGCTATATGGGCTTAACCAAAGGGGTCAGATTGAATGGCAGCACCAACGTAATCAATATGTAGATAGTCAGAAAGCCGCTAAAGGTATGACTATAGATGTGTTGCAACAATACCTACCAGTCTCTTCGGCGGTGGCTTTTCCGAACTTGCCAGCAGACATGCAAACCCCTAACGCTAGTAATAGCGTCGATGTGAGGAAGTATGGAAGCGAGCTGATGCAGTATTACGAGGAGGGTAATGGTACTGCGATTGGTAAAATGCTTTATAGCACCTTACCTATGGCTAAGGCAATGTATAGTGCTGTAATTGAACCAGAACAGTATGAAGAGGTAGTTGAAGAAAATGCTGAATGATAAAGCTGCTAATTAGCTAATGACAAAACATAAGTAAAACCTTCACGAAGAATCCAGTTTCGTGAAGGTTTTTTGCTTAACTCTCAATATCTTTGACTGTTTTTT
>CBETCF010000298.1:0-1732 GCA_965534785.1 uncultured Psychrobacter sp. | reverse complement strand
CTTCATGCGGGCACGTTTTATCTGAAGCCATGGCATTACAAGCATTACACCAAAATGTCCAGCCAATTTTTAGCGGTTGAGTAATGAGATCGTCTTTACCGACATAATCAAAGATAGTCTGCGCATCAAATGCGCCATAGTAGTCACCGACACCAGCATGATCACGACCGACAATCAGATGACTACAGCCGTAGTTTTGACGGAACACCGCATGTAATAGCGCTTCACGCGGACCAGCATAACGCATATCTAGTGGATAACCGGCTTGAATAACGGTGTCGGCTCTGAAGTAATTATCAATCAAGGTTTTAATAGCATCCTGACGAACCTCAGCTGGAATGTCGCCTGGCTTAAGCGCACCTAGTAAAGAGTGAATCAGTACCCCATCGCAAATCTCAATGGCAATTTTAGCGAGATACTCATGCGAGCGATGCATCGGGTTACGGGTTTGAAAAGCAGCAACCGTTTTCCAGCCTTTGTTATTAAGAATCTCGCGGGTCTCGCTAGGAGTCTTGTAGATCTCAGGATATAGCTCTGGGAACTCCCCTTCGCTTAATACTTCAACGTGACCGGCAACGTTCACCTCACCTTGATTTAGCACTTGCTGCACGCCTGGATGCTCAGGATCGGTAGTGGTAAAGACTTGCTGACATTCATAATCTTTATCTATGTCATAAGTTTCTTCCACGGTAATAATGCCCATGACTTCGCCATCTTGCGCGACTAACGCCACTTTATCGCCTTGATTTAGATTATCAGTCATCACTTTGGGTGCTGATAAAGTAATCGGGATTGGCCAAAAAAGTCCGGCGTTGTCGCCTGATTTCAGGCGCATCTCCGACACGACTCCTTGCCAATCCGCTTTATTCATAAAACCATCGAGAGGTGTAAAACCACCAATACCAAGCATGATTAAATCACCGCGCTCACGAGAGCTCAGAGTAATCGTCGGCAAGCTGCTGGCAAGTTTCAACGCTTGCTTACGCGCATCACCTTTTAATAGTAACGGCTTAAGATCGCTGCTACCGTGCGGCGGAACGAGTTTGGAGGCTTGTTGATTAAAGTCTTCTAGATTGGCGATAGATAATGTCATATTAATTTAGAGCCTTTATAGGATAGTGATGAAGTAATTCGTGATAAATTTGATAAACATAGGCTACCTAACTTTGGTTATGAAAATTTATGCTGACTTTGGATATGGATATGACTTAAAGGAATTTATAATTTTTGGTTTGAGCTTATATGATGTAACGCTATGCTGTCACGAGCAGCTTATTACATCCGCAAATCATTACTGAGATTACGTCATGTATCAATATAATTATGCTGACCAAACGCTGGTTGAAGAACGGGTCGAGCAATTTCGCGATCAGACTCAGCGGTTTTTGGCAGGAGAGCTGCCAGAAGAGCAGTTTTTGCCTTTGCGCTTGCAAAACGGCTTATACATTCAACGCTATGCACCGATGCTACGGATCGCTATCCCTTATGGCTTACTAGCCAGCTATCAGTTGCGCAAGTTGGCCGAAATTACCCGTAAATACGATAAAGGCTACGGACATTTCACTACCCGTACCAATATTCAGCTTAATTGGCCAAAGTTAGAGGACGTACCAGATATCTTAGCGGAGCTGGCCTCAGTACAGATGCACGCTATCCAAACCTCCGGCAACTGTATTCGTAATACCACCACTGATCCCTATGCCGGTATTCATACGGATGAGATTGCTGATCC
>CBETCF010000297.1:0-1754 GCA_965534785.1 uncultured Psychrobacter sp. | reverse complement strand
ATAGCGGATAAGGATGCCTTATCTCTGCGTTTTGATAAGTATGCGCGCGGTACCCCTGAGTGGTTGGTTGAGCATTATGTTGAGTTGGAAGTTGCTCAACGCTTCTTGTGGTCGCAGCTATTTGCTGATGTACACCTGCACCGGGTAGCTCTTGAAAACACTTTTTGGTCAGCTTTAAAAGAAAATAAAGCCAATGAGCGAACGCAATTGCCAAAGGTATTGCGTATTTTTACCATTCAGCAGTTACCACAAACCGAGCTCGACTTTTTACAGCGCTTATCGAAATACATGGACATCATGCTGCTGCACTATAATCCCTCAAAACTATTTTGGGCGGATATTGTCGATAAGTCTTGGCTACAGCGCCAGCAGATTATTAATCCTGAAAGTGTATTCTTGCGTGATTATGGTCACAGCTTGCTATCGCGTTTGGGTAAACAGTCACGCGATACTTTTGCCATGCTTGCTAATTTGTCAGGTAATGAGCAGTACCAAGATGATTTAGTAGAGTGGCAAGATCATTTTGATGTTGGCGATATTGACGATGATGGTTTAGATAGTGTTGATAACAAAGCTTATGATGACGCTAACAGTTCTCAAGCTACGCAAAATAGTCCAAGTCTATTACGACGTTTACAGAATGATGTGTTGATGCTTGATGAGCAGTCAACCCAGCAAGCAACGGCTGCACAAGTCTCTGAAGCTCTTAGTAGCCAAATAGAGTTAGGTTTTGAGCAAGATGAGCAATTCTCGTGGTTTGACGACGAAGTATTAGAGAATAAACGTTTTGAGAAGGAGCGCTTTTGGGCAATATCTTCGCAAGATAATAGCCTAAGCATACATTCATGTCATAGCTTACAGCGTCAGCTTGAAGTGCTGCGTATTATGATTGGACGTTGGCTGAATGAGCCAGTTAAACTCGGTGAGAAAAAACGCCATATATCGGATATCGTGGTTTTGCTACCCGATGTCGAGCGTCATCATGCGCTGATTAGCTCTATTTTTGTTAGTGGCAAGGGTCAAGATGGTTTGACTCTACCTGCCAAGGTGACGGGTGTCGTCGATGCCGATATTCGTCAGTTGTGGGAAGCGATTATAGGTTTCTATAAGTTGTTAGGTAGTCATAGTGCCCGTTTTGAAGCGGCTGAGGTTTTAGATTGGTTAATGCTGCCGCCGTTGTTTGAGAGCTTTGGGTTGACTCATGAACAGATGAGCCGTGGTTGCGATCTGCTAGTAGAGGCGGGCTTTATCCGTGGTTTTGATGAGCGCCATCTTAAAACCACCTTAGATAACCATGACTACGACTATCGATTTAGCTTTGCCCAAGCGTTAGATAGATTGACTCTAGGGCTAGTGATGCCAGAAGCCAGTATGAGCGCTTGCTTATATCCTCTAGCTCGGGAGGATTGGCCAAGTACTGCCTTGCCGGAGATGACTTTGCCGCTGTCACAAGTTAGCCTAAATGATGCCATGATTGTTGAAGCGCTTTGCCGTATCTATACTGGCTTGACCGCGCATCGTGATGATCATACCCAAAAACTAAAAGCAGAAGATTGGTTAGATCAGATCGAAACCCAAGTCATTCATCGCTATTTTGGCGATGTCGATCAAACTCGTACCATGCGCGCCATTTATAACGCTATGAATGGCTTCAAATCTAGCCTGCGTGCCAATCGTCATTATCGACAGTATTCTAGCGGTGATAGTGCCAATAATGCTAACAAAAAAGAAGTAGAACAAAAGCTGGCAGGTGT
>CBETCF010000296.1:0-1759 GCA_965534785.1 uncultured Psychrobacter sp. | reverse complement strand
GTGCGTTAGGCACAATACCAGCTATCAACACATCTTAAACAATGATTTGTTAATAGATACGCTATGATTACAGCAATTCATCATAATATTTCTTAATCAATAAATCATTGAGGTCTACCGTGTCAACCCATTCATCAGCTACTGATAATAAAGCTAAGACTAGCTACTTAAAGCGTTGCTTACTAGCTATTGCTACTGGCAGCTTATTATCTATTGGCCTAGCGGCAAACGCCAGTAGTTTGATCAGTAGTACTGAGTATCTAGACTACGAGTTTCCAGACAGCGTACAAGAAGAGTGTTATGAAAAAAACAACTGCCCAGAGATTGAGGTTAAATATATTCAGAGTAATCAAAACTGGCTTAACGATATCGTCAATCAACGCGTAAATAATATAGTCATCAATAGTAGACCTAGCGAATCACCGATAAGTAAAGCTAATGATAAAAGAAATGCGAAAGCGGCTATCGACGATTTTGCTAAGTCGCAGCTCTTGGATATGCCAAAGGACAGATCTTGGTCATACAGCTTAATCGTCACCCCTGAATATTTGGGTCATGTTAAATTAGGTCAGAAGGACGATTTTGAATTGTTTGAAATCAGCTCCTATGTCTATACTGGCGGCGCTCATGGTATGCCTTCTAGCGAATACTTGGTGTTCGACCCGATTAGCAAGAAACAAGTCACTCTCAACGATATGCTATTAAAAGGTAAAAAATCACGTTTTAAAGCGCTTGCTTATCAGTCTTATAAGGCTTGGGTAAAAACGATGGATGAAGACCTCAAAAGTTACGAGCAGAATTGGCCTTTTACTTTAAATGAGAATGTGACTTTGACTGATAGAGGGGTAAATATACGTTATCCTCATTATGAGATTGGTCCTTATGCTTATGGTATGCCAGTACTGACTATTCCGTATAATAAGCTTAATGGTATTCTCAAACCCCGTTTTATGCCTAGCTCATTGAGTGAGTAATAGGCTTTAGATTGAATGGCTATTTATTTTGCTACTCTATTAAATTTTAACTAATCATATTGTCAATAATAAGGAATAACAGCATGACAGATAATCTAAATGAAACCAGCCCTGTAAATACCGCAGCTACCACAGAGCTTAACCAAACGACTTGGCAGCTTAACGCCTTAACGGCAGCACTTGGCGACTTGAGCCTGACCGTTAGCGACAGCTTGTCAGTAGGTCGTGGTAGCGACAATGATGTGGTATTAGGCAGCAAAGCAGTCTCTCGTAACCATGCGGTACTTAGTGTGTTAAATGCCGAGCTATATGTCAAAGACTTGGACTCCTCTAACGGTACCTTCGTCAATGATGAACGTATCAAAGGCAATCAATCTGTTTTATTAAAAGCAGAGGATAAGCTTGGCTTTGCTAGCTTTGAGTTTCAGGTTGTGGCGCCAGTGGATGAGCAAGTAGCAACGCCAGCTATCGATCCAGTAGCCGAAGAGCTAGAAGATAAAGAGCCAGAAGATATAGTCGGAACGGTGCAAGAAAATATCGAAACTAATGCTACTCCCGTTAAAGAGCCAGCTATAGAGTCGTCAGTACCAGTGGCGGCTTTCAAGGAGCCCATCCAAGAAAGAGCTAGCGCTAATGTAGAGGCAGTCTCAGCAGACACTGAAGCGCAGCCAGTGGTGAAAGAAACCATTATCGGTGAAGTTTTATCCGCTAGTGCCGGTGAAGAAGCTAGGTCAGCGGCTCCAGTAGAAGAAGATATTGTGCCAGTAGTAGACACAGAAACGCTA
>CBETCF010000295.1:0-1773 GCA_965534785.1 uncultured Psychrobacter sp. | reverse complement strand
CACCAATCGCCGCAATGCCATCAATCAAAGTCTGCTCATCAGCGGCAATACTCATACGAATACACTCATGCGCGTGCTTATAATCGCTGATATCGACACCAGGGAAGAAGTGTTCACTTGGCACGATAAGCGTACCTTTTTCTTTTAATATCTCATACAGCTCAGAGGTACTAATCGGCAAATCCTTAAACCATAACCATAAGAATATTGCACCCTCAGGCTTATGGATCACTAGCGGATAATCGCCCAGTTCTTTTTTAAGTAGCGTAACTGCTGTCTTGGCTTGCTGCTGATAAAAAGGCTTAATCACGTCATCAGATAACTGCTTGATACGATCATCGGCTACCAGTGGCGTAGCAATCGCTGCGCCAAAGCGTGTCGGCGCTAGATTCACCACCGCATTCATCGCACTGACTGCCTCGATCACCTCGCTATCGGCTACGATAATACCGGTACGCATACCGGGCAGACCAATCTTAGATAAGCTAAAACAAAGAATGGTATTATCATCCCAATTCAAATGCGCGTCTGAATAGATGATATTAGGGAAGGGCATACCGTAGGCATTATCGATAATTAGCGGTATCTCATAGCGCTTGGCAATCTCCGCTAATCGCGCCATCTCCTCATCGGTCAACACGTTACCCGTTGGATTGGTCGGACGCGAACAGCAAATCGCGCCAATACGACCTTCTTTAAGCGCGGGCAAGTTCTCTAATGCCTCAAAATCGACTCGATATTTAAAGAAGCCTTCTTCACCATCATGAGTCACTTCATCGATATGCGGCAACACTGCGGCGAAATGTTGACCTTCGACATGCACATCGCTATAGCCGATATACTCAGGCGTGAGCGGTAATAAAATAGATTTGTCTACAGATTCGCTTTGTTCGTCAGGGAAGGCCCCGCCAAATAAATTAAACAAATAGAAAAAAGCATTCTGCGAGCCATTGGTCAAAGCGATGTTTTCAGACGTCAAATTCCAATCATAATGACGATTAAAGAAGCTGACCAAAGCATCGATAAAGGCGGCATCACCCTGCGGATTGGAATAATTCGCCATGCTGATAATAGCGCTACTATTAGCCTCACCCTTATCGTTATCATTACCTAACGCTTTATAAGTCTCCAAGAACAACTCATTAACGGCATCAATTTTGGCAGGGTTACCACCGCCCAGCATATTGACTGGCTTATCACTTTTTAGCGCATCGCCCAGATCATCCATCAATTGCGAGATGCCAGTTGGCTGAGTAAATTTCTGACCGAACTTTGAGAATTTCATAAGAGTACCGTGAGGTGTAAGAGATTATTAATTGATAAAGTGGCGCTAGTATATCAAATGACGGCGACAAGGTGAGTAAACAACCTTGCTTGATGCAGGCCTTGATATACAAGAGCTTGTCCGATCTCCAACAAACGCTAACACATCGTCAGCCGCAACCCTTATATAGTAAGTTTCAAATAAAAGAGCTACGATAATTATAGTCGTGCTGACGGTACGAATGTCACTTGCGTGCTATGCCTATATCTATGTATATTCCGCCCGATGCTGCGCAAAATCTTTACCAACAGCCCTATATTTGTCTGAAAATGAATCGACTATATCATCTACTTAACCCACTTCATGTCAAAGCTCACAACACGCTATTACTAAAAAAGGAGTACCTCATGAAAGCCGTATTACTCGATGAAAAAAGATTTGTCGCCGACCTTGCGCGACCTACCCCCGAAAAAATAACAGACTACGTCACCTTTGAAGAAACCCCACAA
>CBETCF010000294.1:0-1794 GCA_965534785.1 uncultured Psychrobacter sp. | reverse complement strand
TCGGATCGATCGCTTAGGAGGCAACTGCTCTATCCTGTTGAGCTATAGGCGCATTTTGGACATTCATTGTAAAAAAACCTAGCTACAAAAGCAATCATTGAATATTTTAACTGATGATTTATTTATCAAAAAGTAGAGTAATTCGTTATTCACTATTTGTTAAAGCGTCCTTGACCACTTCAGTTTCATCTATAGCTGTTTTGCCGTTTGAGGTAGGATTGAATAAATCATCGACACTATTTTGATAGCCCTCAATACTGTTGAACTTATGCTTTCTTAGAATGTCTTGCCCAGTGCTTGAAACAAGAAAGTTACGGAAGTTGGTGGCTAGCGGTTTATCGCTCAATATCACACCTTCCACCCCCTGCGAATTTTTTAGAGCATAGCCAAACGGGTTGAGGGTATGAACTTCGGTTTTTTCTGCTACTGTTTCTTCTGAACTTATAGCAGAGCTATCTTTTATTGGAGCTGGTGGATTGACAATATTATTTTTTACATTTCTATTGAGTTCGTCTTGTAATAGGCTTAACAGCGAGTCAGATAACTGATCATCAGCCATGACCATATCAGTAGGGTGAGTATTATCTAGCGTTAAAAGATTAGTAGCCGGCACATAATAAGTGAATACTTCAATCTGCGGATAACGCGCCTTGAAACTGACGATGACATCATCTAAAGGCACTTGCAAGCTCTGTTGTGCTTGAATATAGAGAGTGTTGGCATCAGTATCGTTTTTAACTTCATCGCTATCTTCCTCCGTATTCTGCTGATCCGATTGAGCATCTTTACTGCTTAAAATAGGTAGCGGATTAATATTTTTACTATTATTCAGCCACAGCCATGAAAAAACTCCCAAAAGAATGAGTATAAATAGCAATACCAGTCCAGCAAATACTAACTTATAGTCTTTCATAGGTTATGGCTCTTTTTATAGAATGTTTTGATTTCATACGACACTATCTGTCGTAAGCTATTTTGAGTTAGTTGGTACTGGAGTAGTATACTGGTAAATTAGCCGTATCAGTGGCACACTCATAAGTGCTCAAAATGGTGACATATTGGCTGTATCGCTCTAGTAGATTTTAATTAAAAACGACGGTTGTAAAATAGTTATTCACCATTATTGAGCGCCGTTATCTTAACAGAAAAAAATAGCCGCCACGACTGCAAAACACAGCTTTATAAGTATCGAAATAGATATTGTTAAAAGTATGGTGTTCTACTTAATTACTAGCATTAATACTATTATTGATATTGATGCTAAATTCTTCTACTTTCTCTTTTTTATTCTTCTACTCTAATTAGATTGTCATTTATGTTTAAAATTATCCAGTCACACCGCACCGAATATTTAGTAGAAGAGCTATTGGCTGCTTACCAAGCCAAGAACCAGCCTATTTTTGCAGAGTTTATTGTCATTGTACCGTCGATGGTATTAGGGGATTGGTTAGATAAGTCAATTGCCAGTCAAGCCGGCATTAGTACCTTAGTGACGACTACCTTTTGGGGTCAATATCAGTGGACGCTGATGCAGAATGTACTGAGCCGCCATAACGCCTATTTGTTAGAAATAGACCCTACGGCGACAACCTTGAATGTGCCTGAAGTAGCAGTATTATCACCTACGGTAATGCAGTGGCGTTTGTTTGGCTATTTGACCTACTACCAAGAGTCGATTGTTAACAATGAGGAGCATCCGGTTCATCCACTACTAGCGTCTTTGATTGATGAGCCGCAACCAGGAGTTGAGTCGGATAAAGCGCAACAAGATGCGCGTATTTGGCAGCTGGCAAG
>CBETCF010000293.1:0-1839 GCA_965534785.1 uncultured Psychrobacter sp. | reverse complement strand
TCAAACCGACTAAACACATTACAATCTCTCACACCACAGTCATAAGCAATTTGATAAGCTATAGTGGCTTTTTATGAATAGGCACTTGATAGAACTTTCATAAAACAGTATATTAATTATAATAATATGGCGTAAGCATAAGTTTATATGTCGGCGCTCAAATCTTAACAATAAGGACAACAATATGGCACATTTACGTTTAGGCGATGACGCCCCAAATTTTGATGCAAATACCACTGATGGCGAGATTAATTTTTACGATTGGGCAGGCGATAACTGGGTAGTGTTCTTCTCACATCCAGCTGACTTTACCCCAGTATGTACTACTGAGCTTGGTCGTGCTGCTGCCTTAAATGGCGAGTTCCAAAAACGCGGTGTTAAGCCTATTTGTATCTCTGTTGATGGTATCGATGACCACCACGCTTGGGCGAAAGATATTGGTGAGACTCAAGGTACGCCGCTTAATTTCCCAATTATCGCTGATCCTAACAAAAAAGTCGCTGAGCTGTATGACATGATGCATCCTAATGCTGATAGCACTCATACCGTACGTAGCGTCTTTATTATTGATCCAAAGAAAAAAATTCGTCTAACGCTCACTTATCCTGCGAGTACCGGTCGTAACTTTGATGAAATTATCCGCGTAATTGATGCTATGCAGTTGTCTGATGAGTATAATATCGCCACTCCTGTTGATTGGAAAGATGGCGATGATGTGATCATTCCACCAAGTGTGAAGAATGAGGATATCGCTGCTAACTATCCTAAAGGTCATACTGAAATCAAGCCATACTTACGTACTACGCCAGCACCAAATAAATAAATAGCTGATTTGTTATAGCGATCTATTTATTATAGTGACCTAAAGGCCTCATAACTTAAAGTTGTGGGGCTTTTTAGTATTTTTTTACCCGGTTTTGACAAGGGTTTGCTATGATGATGATAGTCAAGATGTAAAGCTATAGGCCCATTAAAAGGAATTTATAATGAAGAAATTATACCTAACTCGTAGTGCTCCCAATCCACGTAAAGCACTTATTCTACTAGCTTCAAAAGGTATTGATATCGATGATATGGATGACTTAGATGTCGTTGATATCGATTTTGTTGGTAATGAGCAGATGTCAGAGGCCTTCACTAAGATGAACCCTATGCAGACTGTGCCCGTATTGACCCTAGGCGATGGCACGATTCTTAATGACTCACAAGCCGTTTGTGAATACCTAGATCGTGTCTATGGTGAGCGGTCAGTAATGGGCAATGACGTGGTTCAGCGTGCACAAGTCTGCGCTATGCGCCGTATCGCTGAATTTGAGGTTTTATATAATCTCATGTTGGCTTTTCAGCACAGTCATCCCTCTAAAGCGCAACGTGTTGAGCAAGTACCAGAGTTTGTTGCGCCTTCTATAGCGCGTGCTATCAAGGCTTTGCCTTATTTTGATAATGCATTAGCAGGACGCGAATACTTAGTGACTGATCATCTTACTTTTGCAGATATCGTGCTATATTTGGGCTTAGATTTCGGTAAAGCGCTTAAGGTTAATCCACTTGAGCAGGGTGAAAATCTAGCGCGCTTTTATAAAAGCATGCATGAGCGTTTCAGTATAAAAGCGTTGGCAAAACCTGAATCTACTTAAGCATATAATTGATAAAATTGACTTAATTAAAATGCTAATAAAAAAACTACGATAATTGGATTTATTCCGATTAGCCGTAGTTTTTTTTGAATTGTAATAACGATTAATAGAATTCTTTAATCAATAGCAGATTGTTAACAATGTCGATATAAATTAAGTGGCTAATCTAAACAATTCGTTACATGAGTTAAAACGATAAAAG
>CBETCF010000292.1:0-1872 GCA_965534785.1 uncultured Psychrobacter sp. | reverse complement strand
ATTTTCCGTTAGTGTTCTTTGCCCAGTTCTTTGATAATCATGGTTTGCTCGATGTCGTTAATCGCCCGCAATGGTTCACTATTAAAGGTGGCTCAAAGCAGTATGTCAACAAATTAGTAACGCGCTTTGTCAAACTAGGCGGTACGGTTCGGGTGAATACTCCAGTGCAGTCAGTGACTCGCAATGGCGTTGACGCTGATACGGCCAGTGACGGTGATAATGCTAATAATGCTAGTGTCGATGCTAATAGCGCTAGTGCTAGTGATAAAGTTACTTTAGTAATTAGCACTGATGGCGCGACTGAGAGCTTAGTATTTGATGAAGTTATTTTCGCTTGTCACGCTGATACGGCGCTAAAAATACTCTCAGATGCAACTCGCGAGGAAACAGAAGTATTGAGCCATTTCCACTTCACTGCAAATACTGCGGTGCTGCATACCGATACTAGCGTGTTACCGAAGAAACCATTAGCTTGGGCGAGCTGGAATTATCTACTCGACGATGATGGCAAAACCGATAATGCAACAATATCGACTTCTGCTACGCAAAGCTCAGCAAAACCAGTGCTGACTTATCATATGAACATACTGCAGCGCTTGACCAAGCAGCATAATTATCTGGTTACTCTAAATCATAAGATTGACGAAGCACAAGTGATTAAGACCATTGATTATAGCCACCCAGTGTTTGATAAACCGATGATTGCCGCGCAAAAACAATGGTCACAGATTTCTGCTAGTGGTTTGCATACGCATTTTTGCGGGGCGTACTGGTTTAATGGTTTTCACGAGGATGGCGTGCGTAGCGGTCTGCGTGTTTGCCAATCATTGGGTAGCCAGATCGATATTAAGAATGAGGTTGATACCAGTCACCTGCCGGATAGCGAAGCTGCCCATACTCCATTTCGCTATCAAGATTTACCAGTCAAAGCCGATCAATCCGCTCGTAAACTCAAAAATCGTCAATTGCTGAGCGCCGATAGCAATCAAGAGTTAGGGGATTACATTGCATCGCTATCAGTAAAGCCAAAATTAGCTAAACCAAGTAAACGCAGCTTATTAGCTAGAATTTTTAGCAGCAATAGCTAGGTTTAAGAAGTCAGCAATATTTAAATTTATAGTCGCTCCAAAGTCTAGTGCAAAAGTATGGTGATAGAACTACTGCCACAAATAAAAGAGAGCTCAATGCCTAAAAATGACCACTCGTCTAATAGTCGATTTCCACATCAGCTGTTTCATGGTACAACATGGCACAGTCGCCTATTGCCGAGCGTGCATAAGTTTAGCTATCCGTATCGCTATTGGGGTGTCAATATCAGTGCTTTAGCGGCGGGGCAGGCGTTACCTGAAGTCGCTGGCGCAATAGCTAGTAACAGCAAATTATTGAATAGTCAGCTATTAGCTAAACTGCCGATTGCTACCACTATCCCTTCTTTAAACAAGCTATTAGCGAAAGGCTTACCGCTTTTTTCAGCTAAGCATAAAGCGCTACAGCAGTTTTATGCTGATGATTATTTGCAGGACTTAGAGTCGATACTGGCAGATAATAAAGCGCTAACTAAAGACCGGGGCATAGAAGGGACAGAGGGACTACTACAGCGGCTAAATCTGGCTTTAACAGCAAAGGTGGGTAGTGCGCCAACTGGCGATATTATCGGCTTAGTGGTTTGTCGTAATGCCGGCTTGTACTTCAGCCCGGTAAATTTTTATCTAGGTTTTGATAAGCAGCAACAGCCAACGCATCTACTAGCTGAGGTCTCTAATACCCCGTGGGATAAGCGTCATTACTATGGATTTTTGTTAAAAGGTGAACAGACCGAGTTTTGTCATGATAAAGATTTTCATGTCTCACCCTTTAACCCTATCGATCAGC
>CBETCF010000291.1:0-1894 GCA_965534785.1 uncultured Psychrobacter sp. | reverse complement strand
GCTCTTGAGCAAACAGATAATCAAGCTAGCAGTAAGGCTGATAATAATTTTGAAGACGATTTCGAAGATGATTTTGTCCTCGACTTTGATGACTTAGCCGCTGATAGTAGCTTTGACACTTCTAGCAATGATAATGCTGCCATTAGCAATGATATAGAGATATCGACTGAGTTGACTAGCTTTGATTTTGAATTAGATTTAGAAGATAACGAGCAAAGTCGCGCTGTAGAAGTAAATCCTGATAGCCCTTTACTGTTCGATGATAATACGCTCTTCGATGACGACTTTGTGTTGGTTGATGACGCTAACTTAGCAGATCATCTGATAGCAGAGGATAGCGCGGCAAGCGCTGCTATGCCTGTGACAACTGAGGAGCAAAAAGCTCCTTTAGATTTCGCTGCACAGTTTGCCGCTGACTTTGATTTTGTCAATGATCTAGACAATAACCAAGTGACGCTAGACTTAGCTGCTAAGTATCTGGAGCTAGGGGAATATGATAGCGCTAAGCGCTTGCTCAGCGAAGTGATCATTCAAGGCAATAGCGAGCAACAAATCCAAGCGCAAGAGCTGTTGCAACGTACCGCTTAGTTATATTTTAAGCGGTAATAGTTATAGATTAGTTATCAGTTTCTAAAGTTAGGGCGTTTCTATATAGCGTCCTAGCGTCCCTAATCTTTGTACTGCACCTTTTATAATGAAATCTTTGCTTGTTTATTTTTAAGCCAGTAGTTTTATATCAAGGTCCTTTTATTAATACCTTTTAATCAATATTTTGCGAGCTTAATATGGTCTCACGCTCCCTTTTATCACAGTCATTCTCGCAACCCGTACAATTGATTTATGCTGGTGGTACTTTTGGCAGTTATGGACGACCCTTAGCGCCATTAGCAGCCGATATATTCTTGCCCACCTTACAGCAACTGCTCAATGAGCACGATGAAGCGACCTTTTTACCTGCTATTTCGTGGTTAGATAATACTCTCATTAAAGATAGTAGTCAGTTGACGCCAAGCGACTTTGTCCACTTCTATAGCCTTTTACTAGCGGCGTATGAAGCTGGCAAGCGCCAATTTGTACTGATAACTGGCACTGATACCTTGAGCTATTTGGGTGCGTTTTTGGCAGAAGCTTTTGCCGGTTCTGATATCTGTATTATTGTCACTGGCAGTATGCGTCCTTTACTCGATAGCGAAGAGCTACATTCTTATAGCGTAGATAATCATAGTGATGCTTGGGACAATTTGCGCGAGTCTTTACGTTTGGCAGCAGCCGGGCATTCAGGGGTAAAGATATGTTTTGGCGGTGAATCGTGGCCGGCGCAAACCGTACAAAAAATTCATAGTCATGACTTTATGGCGTTTACTGGCCACAATCGCGCCGCTTACCCTGACAATAGCTATATAGATAAACTAGCGGATACTCGCCGGCAGCACTGGCTTGATGATCAGCAGAGTTTCTTACCAGCCTTACAAGCGCGTCACGAGCAAGCTTACGTTCATGCCTTATATTGCTTGCCTAATGATGCTGACGTGCTCAGCGTACAGCTGCAAGCGTTACTCTCCAAGCCGCCTTGTGGGATCATATTATTAGGGTTTGGCAGTGGCAATGTTCCCTATTCGCCAATGCTTGCCGAGGTGCTACAAGCGGCTTATAAACAAGGTCATATGGTAGTTTGTGCTAGTCAGTGTCCCTTTGGCGGTGTTAGTGCCAGCTATGCGGCTGGTAGTTGGCAATATGATTATCAGGTTATCGCTGGTGGTCGCCTGACTATTCCTGCCATCTATGCGCGACTATTATGGCTGCTGCTACGTTATGACACCCCTGCCCGTAGACGTCAGCGCTGGACTTATACCGTTAATCAAGCAGGCACTTCTAACAGCCGCAACCGTTAGAT
>CBETCF010000290.1:0-1908 GCA_965534785.1 uncultured Psychrobacter sp. | reverse complement strand
TGCCAGGAGATATCAAGCATAGCTCAGGCAATACCAGAATCTATTTTCCAGTAGTGAGTATGATCGTTTTAAGTATAGTAGCGACAATAGTATTGAATTTATTTAACCGTTAAAACAGTGCTGTAACTTCACCTTAGTTTTGACCTTGTCTTTTTGTTAATTTTCCTTAAGCGAGAAAAAATAGCCCTAATTTCTGCTATAGTTAAGCGCTAGTATCGAGTTATTTTACCGATACCACTCATAAGCAGGGAGCGCTTTATTCATGGAATTTGACTACGTAATTATTGGTGGCGGCTCAGCGGGCTGCGTAATGGCAAGTCGCTTATCAGAAGATCCTAACCTTTCAGTTTGTTTATTAGAGTTCGGCGGTGACGGCAAAGACTTAGCCGTACGCGTACCGGCTGGCGTCATTATGATGATGCGTGACAAGCCGGTAAAGATTAATAACTGGGCATTCAATACCGTACCGCAAACCCATCTGAACAATCGTACAGGCTATCAGCCGCGTGGACAGTGTTTGGGTGGCTCATCAGCCATCAATGCTATGGTCTATACTCGCGGCAGCGCCAAAGACTATAATCGCTGGGCCGATAACGGCTGTGAAGGATGGGGCTACGATGATATGCTGCCCTTTTTCAAAAAAGCTGAAAATAATATTCATGGAGGCGACGAGTATCATGGCGATGCCGGCCCCTTGCATGTCTCAGAGCTATTAAGTCCACGTCCTATCTCTCAAGCCTTTGTTGATGCTTGCGTAGCTAATGGACTTGATGCTAACGATGATTTTAATGGGACTAAACAAGATGGCGCAGGTCTCTACCAAGTCACCCATTTCCATGGTGAAAAACAAGGTCAACGCTGTTCAGCGGCGGCCGCCTATTTGCATCCTATAGAAGATCGTACTAACTTAACGATTATTACTGGCGCTATGGTCTCCAAAGTCATTATTGAGGACAAGCGCGCAATTGGTGTGGCATACGTCAAGCACGGCGAAGAGTATACGGTGAGCGCTTTATCAGAAGTGCTACTATGTGGGGGCGCGTTCGGCTCACCAAAGACTCTCATGCTATCGGGCATTGGTCCAAAAGAGCATCTTGAAGAACACGGTATCGAGGTCATTCAAGACTCTCCAGATGTCGGTGGCAACTTGCAGGATCACTTGGATGTGGTGTTTGATTATAAGGTTAATACCAAAGATATCATCGGTATCGGCCTTGGTACAGTCGGACAAATGATGTCCGCTTTAGGCCAATGGAAAAAAGATGGTACTGGTATTTTATCGACCAATTATGCTGAGGGCGGCGCTTTTTATAGCTCTACTGAGAAGACACCTAAAGACTGGCCAGATACGCAGCTACATTTTGTGATTTCTCGAGTCATCAATCATGGCCGCGATCTCAAATGGGGTTACGGGGTCTCAGTGCATAGCTGTTATTTGCGTCCTGAAAGTCGGGGTACAGTAAGACTAGCTTCTACTGACCCTAGCGCTGCACCGCTTATCGATCCTAATTATTTATCCAACGAGAAAGATATAGAGTTTATGGTGGCCGGAGCTGAGCGTGCTCGCGCTATTATGCAGGAGGCTCCATTGGCTAAGTTCATCACTGAGGATTATGCCGCTCCTTATATCGAAAAAGATGGCATGATTGGTTATATACGTAATAAGTCAGATACTATCTATCATCCAATAGGAACCTGCCGTATGGGCTCCGATGAGCTATCGGTAGTCGATACCGATTTAAAAGTGCGTGGAATTGAGGGCTTGCGAGTGATTGATGCTTCGGTCATGCCGACCCTTATCAGTGCTAATACCAATGCGCCAACGATCGCTATCGCGGAAAAAATAGCCGAGCAAATGAAATCTGAGCTTGCCTCTAGCCAAGAAGTGCGGACAGAGATAAATAACTA
>CBETCF010000289.1:0-1908 GCA_965534785.1 uncultured Psychrobacter sp. | reverse complement strand
ATTAATCTGCTGCATAAACTCCCACATAGAGCGGCGTAGCTCAATATCGACACCAGCAGTGGGCTCATCGAGAATCAAAAGTTTAGGCTTATGAATTAGAGCGCGAGCAATCATCAAACGACGTTTCATACCGCCTGACAGCTCTCGCGACTTACTATCACGCTTATCCCATAGCCCAAGAGCCATGAGTAAGCGTTTGGCACGCGGCTTGGCCTCTTTTGCTGGAATACCAAAATAGCCCGCTTGGGTAATTAGGATATCTTCAACTTTTTCAAACATATTGAAGTTAAACTCTTGTGGTACCACCCCGAGATATTGCTTGGCTACTGAAGGATTCGCTAATAAATCCGTACCAAAAATCTCTACGCTGCCCGTTGTTGGCTTAAAAAGTGAGCTGATAATACCGATCATCGTCGATTTACCAGCACCATTAGGCCCAAGCAGCGCAAAAAAACCACCTTGCGGTACGGTTAGATCGACTCCTTTTAAGGCCGAAAAGCCATTATCATAAGTCTTGGATAAGTTCTTAATTTCGAGTGCTGGTGCCTCAGACATGAAGACCTCTTTATTATTAATAAAAATAGTTTATAACGCGGCTCTAACAGGGAATTTTATAGTTATTGCTACAGTCTGTCTAAGTGAGGCTAATTGAGCGATATTTCAACTGAGAGAGTACCCAAAAAGCCTTATACCCCATATTAATAATTTTAATCATTGTTGAGGCAGCTTAGTAAAAAGATGTTAATAACAAAAGCCTCTCAACAAAAAGCGCCTATCTCATCTAATGAAATAGGCGCTCTTTTAGTAAGCAAGCTAACTTTATTTGTAACTAACGCAAAAGTTAGCTGAGTGATTGAGACAAACTAAGCTAGTTAGCTAGCTTCAGCAATCATATAATCCACTGCGTTTTGTACTTCTTCATCGGGGATCGAAGCACCACCTTTAGCTGGCATAGCATTAAAGCCATTTATAGCATGATCATAAAGGGTATCTGTACCTTTAGAGATACGAGGACCCCAAGCACCAGCGTCACCCAAGATAGGCGAGCCAAGTAAGCCACCAGTATGGCACGTTTGACAGACCGCGTTATAAACAGCCGCGCCATCACGCGGACCATCACCCGCCGCAGGGCCAGCTGTACGCGTAGTTACGTTACAAGTTTCGCCTTCAAAACACACCTTAGCTACTGGTTGAATGCGAGCAATAAGGTTCGGATACAGAGCAATTAGCTTCTGTACTTGTGGCGTATCTTCAGGAATAGGCTCTTCTTCGACAGCAGCAGGTGCCGCTGCTGCTTGCACCTCATCACCCTCAGCCATTGCCGCATCATCAGTAGTATCAGCCGCCGCTTGGGTATCATCACCCAGTACTTCAGGCGCGTCTTCTACCACTTCCTGTGCTTCCTCTACCTCAGAGATGGTTACAGGGGTGTCTACTACTTCTTCAGCTTGGCTCACAGCGATACTAGCGATTCCTAGAATGGCAGCTGCCGATAACATCACTACTTTTCTCATTCGTCACGTTCTCTTATTACGTAGGCAAGTGGCAGCCATGGTTTAGTCATACTGTTGACTTCACGTTTAAAGCAGAATAATCATTCTTTATTAAACGGTCACAATTATGCTATTAGCAGCCGCACTTGTCATCGGTGATT
This sequence comes from uncultured Psychrobacter sp., assembly GCA_965534785.1. GTDB lineage: Bacteria > Pseudomonadota > Gammaproteobacteria > Pseudomonadales > Moraxellaceae > Psychrobacter. Next base: position 254 of record CBETCF010000289.1, on the reverse strand, counting down.
ATTAATCAGTTTTTAGTAATCTAAATTCTCCCTGACATTATAAGGGAAAAGGCAGGTAAATTGCCATGCTTGTTTGCAGACTATGCTGTTTTTTCTTAAAAAACACTAATAGCAAGTTTCATTCATTGGCTTTATAGCTTTTATTTGTTAGACTAAGCGGTCTTTATTTTTAGATAAGCGCTCGTAGCTCAGTTGGATAGAGTATCGGCCTCCGAAGCCGAGGGTCGTGGGTTCGATTCCCGCCGAGCGCACCA
>CBETCF010000288.1:0-1916 GCA_965534785.1 uncultured Psychrobacter sp. | reverse complement strand
AAATAATGGATAAAGACTATCAACCCCACTGCAGCGCCAAGCGTTTTTGTTGATAGCGCAAACGTAGAGTGAGCAAAATAGCGGATAAAAATAAACCGGCAATTAGCGCCATCCAAAAGCCTTGAGCTCCAGTATCGGTATAACGTACCAAATAAATACCTAATGGTAGAGCTACTATCCAATAGCAAAATAGCGTCACCCACATAGGGACGGTGGTATCTTGCATCCCGCGTAAGATACCCGCAACATTGACCTGCCAACCATCAAACAGCTGATAAGCAAGGGCGAAGATTAGCAAGTGCATAGCTTGCGCTCTTACTTCTAAGTTGTCGGTAAACGCTGCTGCCACTTGTGGCCGAAAAAACCAAATGCCTAGCATACAGGTAATAGCGATAATAATAGTCCAGATAAGGCCAGTCACTTGTACATGACGTAGCGCTAATAGGTTTTTCTCGCCATAGCGGTTGGATACCATAATAGTCAGCGCCATAGCGACCGATATCGGTATCATAAATAGCTGGCCGGTGACAGAAAGGGCGACTTGATGCGAAGCGGTAGCTATCTCACCTAAGGGACTGATTACTAATGCACCTAAGCTAAAGAGACTGGCTTCAAAAAAGATTGAGATGCCAATAGGGATGCCAAGCTTGAGCAATTTAGTAATTTGCACACGATTGGGCGCACTAAAACCAAGGAAAAAACGCGTACTGGCAAATTGTCGACGCTTAGTAAAAGTAGTATAGGCCGCCAATAAAAGTACCGTAATCCATAGTACTATGGCAGTAGCGACGCCACAACCGGCACCGCCCATCTCAGGCATGCCAAAGAGTCCATGAATAAAAATATAGTTCAATGGAATATCGGCTAATAGACCGATAATACTAATGACCGTTACTGGCTCAGGACGCCCTAGAGCCTCGCAATAGCTACGTAGCACCGCATAAACAGCCATCGCTGGAAAGCCAAAGGAAACGCCATGTAAATATTGCGCGGCGATAGGTTGAATATTCTCAGGGACACCCATAACCGGTAGCACATAGGGCATAAGGTTGACAATAATAAACCCTATAATACCGATAACCCCAGCTGTCCAAAGCGATTGCTGAGTAATATGCGGCACTTGATCGTTTTTATTCTGACCTATGGCCTCACCAATCAACGGCGTAGTAGCGATCAGAATACCAGTCGCTAGTAAAAACAAAGGCAGCCAAATACCAGAGCCGACAGCGACTGCTGCCAAATCAAGGGCAGAGACTCGTCCAGCCATAATAGCATCAACCACACCTAAGGCAGCTTGGCAAAACTGAGTGATTAAAATAGGTAGCGCGAGTACGCCTAAACGTAAGCTGTAGCTCTTAAAATCTATAAATGATATTGGGGAAACCATAGTTAGCAGCTGCTTAAAATAAAAATAACCCATCAATCCAAGCGATGAATTGATGGGTCAAAAAAAGAGGAGTAGATAAGCGTTAAATTTATCATGACGCTCATACCGTAGTATTATAGCGCTAACTGACTTAAATGATAAGGTTTTAGACGAATCTAAAATTATCATTTAAGGGTTGATTAAAGCAAGATTATAGCAGATCTAAAGTCTCAGCCATATCCATGATAGCTTGCCAATGCTTGGGCTGTAATGGGATAACGGTTAATTGCTCACAGCCTTTTTTGAGTAATAATGAATCTTCAAGCGCGGGTATAAACTTGAGTTGCGATAGCGGTAACACTTCCTTAAAAGCTTGCTCAAAGCTCAAATCGACCATATACCAACGCGGCTGCTCTTCAGTCGCTAGCGGATCATAATGTCTATGCTCTGGATGAAATTGACTAGGATCAGGATAACCCTCTTTTACAACGCTCATGATACCAGCGACACCAGAGGGCTTAGCGCTTGAATGATAAAAGATAACTTGGTC
>CBETCF010000287.1:0-1920 GCA_965534785.1 uncultured Psychrobacter sp. | reverse complement strand
AAGCCGTTAACGCAAATCATCAACCACTGCCAACATCGCAACTAAAGAGGCTTCCCCTAATTTGATAGAGCGCTCTGGTGACCAACCGGTATCGGCGTCAGGGACATTGTTATTATCTATGAATGGCATCTCTAAAGTATTGGCAAGGCAGTCAAAACGTTCAGCTACCCAGTGCGTGGCAAGCGCCATATTGGCAGTGCCTGGTGCATCAATCTCATAACCTTCTTCGGTCTGAAAGTCAGCACTGGCTAGTTTTAACACTTCGGCAAATCTATCGCGTAGAGCGGCTAGACGCTCATTATAACTGGGCGTTCCTTGAGAGCCGGCAAGAAAAACAAAAGGTATCTCTTCATCACCGTGTACATCATAAAATAGATCGACGCCGGTCTCTTCCATTTTATTAATCACATGGAACACCTCAGGGCTCTTATCTAAGCTTGGGTTAGACCACTCGCGGTTTAGGTTGGTGCCGACGGCGTTGGTACGCAGGTGACCGCGCACACTGCCATCGGGATTCATATTAGGCACAATATAGAAATTGGCTTTATTTAATAATTGCTTAGCAGTGGCATTATCGCTATCTAACAAGCTATGCATTAAGCCTTCTACCAACCATTCAGCCATCGTCTCGCCAGGATGCTGGCGGGCAGTAATCCAAATATTGCGTTTCTCAGCAGCACTATTGTTATTAGCATCAGCACCCGTATCGCTATTAGCAATTTTAACTAGCGTTAAGTCGCGCTTATCAAGGGTCTCGCCTAAATGCTCTAAGGTGACTAACGGATGGGTTTGTACTGTTGCCAACAGATCTTGATGACGCTCATAACTATAAGGGGCAAAATAAGCAATTTGCAGAGTTTCACATTCCATCTCTACCTTTATGCTCAGCTTGCCGTCTTTATAACTAGTAGGTAGACGGAACCAATAATCCCGATCGTAGGAAGCCACCGCTTGGTAACTACCCCACCCTGCCGGAAATGCCGATTCTCCAGCATTCAAAATATTGAGCACATATTGCTCACCAATCTCGCCGGTGATACGAAAGTTAAACCACTGTAAAAACTCACCACCGACGTCTGGACGAATGGCTAATTGGATATCTTTGTTATCCGCTAAACTAATAACTTCAATATTACCGGCATCGAAGTTAGCTGAGATATGCATAATTGTTCCTTTATAAGTTTTGGTTTTGGTGATAATGCCTTGTTGGTGAAATTTTTATCAACTGGCGCTAGCAGCTGTGCTTAATTTGGTATCGAGCATCAATTTAATGAATTGCGTAAACTGCTTAGGATTAGATAATAAGTGCATAGTCATATCTTCAAAAGCCTCTTTGGCATCGAACATAGCGTCTTCGGCAGCATTGGGATAGCCGCCTAGCATAATCTGCTCAGTGCTATTATTACTAAACTGCTTGATCACGATTTCGTTTTCGGTGACTTTGTCCCAAATGGTATTCATAAAATTAACTTTATCTTTATCGGTAAAGTCCTCGCCGGCGAACACCTCGTTTAAGCGCTCAATAATCTGCGATAAAAACGCTTCCTTTTTATCTTTGGGAGTTGCTGTACCTGCGCCGCTGCCACCATCTAGCTGATACTCAGACTTGCCCTCTTGTAGCTTTAGATCCTGCTGATGCAGCTTGGAGACGCGGTAATGACTCATGACGATATTACTTAGATCGACCTCTTCTTCGTCATCCAAGCTTTCGCGTAGTAGCGGCTGTAGATTACGCGCGAATAAGCTAAGCTTTTCTAGCTCTTTATCATCGTAATCGACAATTTGTGACATAAACTCATATTGACGGGTAAAAGTACCTAAATCTTTTTTGAAAATCTCTAGCGCGTCTTGATCGGCTTTAAAGCCTTTATAGTCATTGTCAGCATTGGTAATGAGCACCACATCGCCAGTGGCTTTGCT
>CBETCF010000286.1:0-1926 GCA_965534785.1 uncultured Psychrobacter sp. | reverse complement strand
GTATACGCTTAAAATAATCATCGAAGCCTGTTTGAATCCATTTAGGCATCTTTTGCCCTACGCTTAAAATTCTTACTTTCATAATATTCTTACTTTCGTATTTTGTTGCTAATCGAGTTAAGAGTCGCGAGTTAGCGGTTTTAAAGTTTCAGAAATACCAGTATTGCTTTTATCTTGATCTTTAGTGATGACATTTAAGGTGGCATCTGACTCAAAAACGATCGCTTCTACTTCATCTAAGCTATGAATACCGTTTGAGCGCATGACACTTTCAAGCTCCTGACGAGTCAAACGTTCATCACGCATAGCTTCAGGTAAAAACTGGCCCTGATAAAAAACAATCTTTGGCTCAGACAAAATAAAACTACTAAATGCCGGTGAAATAGAAGCATATTTAGTGACCAAAAACTGCAGTAAATAAAGGGTCAAAATGGAAGACATGCCTTCTATAAAAGGAATGTTTTCTAGTAAAATAGTACTAGCTCCTAGCGAGCCAATCATCACCGTAACGATCCAATCAAAGTTATTCAATTGAGAAGTGGAGCGTTTACCGGATACTTTAGTCACTAAAACTATCATCAGATAAACCATTGCCGCGGTCAAAACAATGCGTACTAGTTTTTCTATATTGTCAAAAAACAACATGTCCATATCGTATTACTCCTATTAGTTCTTTAAAGTATTAAAAAATAAGCTAGGATCACTTACTTATGGCCTGTAGCTAGCAGTTATATCAATGTTAGCGTATCGCTAAATAAAAATGCTATAGCATGCTAGCGTTAAAGTTGCTGACTAACGAAAGTTGTTCTCTAGTATTGTACTTGAGTAAAAGCGCTTAGTAGATGATTTATTTAGGAGTCAATAATCGATTGAATAGCCAAAGACTGACGCGCGCGCTAATAAAGGTCAACAGCATAATAGCTAGGAATGAGGCTAATAAAGGCCAAGGCTGTTGTAGGGTCATTTCAATAAACACCTGACGGTTAGCCGTGTCAAATAGCCATAACCAGATAGCTAAGAAGTAAAGGGCTGTCAATAGCCAAACGATCGCCGTACCGCTCAGGGCTAGCTTATTTATTTCCTGTTTATGCAGAGCGCGGCCTTGATGTTTGATAAATTTCTGCACTGCAATAAAGGCGCCGACTAAGATAGCTATTAAGGTCACCAACTGCGGGTTTAGCGCAATCTGGGTTTGTAATAACATCAATAACGCGCTGGCGAGTACATAGCCCACCATAAAAAAACCAATATACAGGGTTAGTTTGACTTGTTGAGTCGGTGGATTGAGCTTTGACTTAGCACTATGTTTACTTAAACTAGGGGACTTACGAGACATAAAATTGCCTATATAAAATAATAAAAATAACTCAGTTGCAGCTCAAATCAAGTCCAACCAAACTACTGTTGTGCACTCCAATCGAGCATAGCATCGAGTACTGGTCTGGCAATATAAGGATTGAGCGCCTCCTCAGTATTAATCAATCCGACTACTGCATAATCCTGTCCTGACTGACCTTTGACATAACCTGCCATCGCCGCCACGTTGCTCAAAGTACCCGTTTTTATCCAAGCTCGGCCGATAGCTGCAGAGTCTGGCAAGCGTTCGCTATGATACATAATAGTACCACTAACGCCGGCCACGCCTAGTGAATTGACGTAAGCGTCAAAGCTTGGATGGCTATAAGCGTAAGTCAATAACTCTTCTAAATTAGCAGCAGTTACTGTGCAATCTCGGCATAATCCTGAGCCGTTAGTCAAATAGGGCGGTGCGGTGCTGAGCGTATTCTGCCACCACTGATTGATTTGTTGTAAGGCCTGTGGATAATCAGTCGCTTTGGATTGACCAAACTGATAGAGGCTAGTCACTTTTGGCTTTTTAGCGATAATATCAGAGGGGCTAGGAGCGCTACTGTTTTCATTGTAATT
>CBETCF010000285.1:0-1936 GCA_965534785.1 uncultured Psychrobacter sp. | reverse complement strand
TCAGCAGGTAAGACTACCATTTTTGCATTATCTGACTCAGCTAGCTGGCGAATGGACTTAATGTATTGCTCACCAAGTAGATAAACAATAGGCATCTCTTCATCACCCATCGCTGCCGTAATCAAGCGAATAGACTCTTCAGAACCTTTAGCCAGTACCACTTGCGCTTCAGCATCACGGCGTGAGGCTTCCAAACGACCGTCCGCCTCTAAGATAGCCGCTTGCTTCTGACCATCCGCTCTAGTGACGGTAGCACGGCGTAGACGCTCTGCCGCAGCTTGCTCTTCCATCGACGCTTGCATGGTTTGTGAGGGATTAATATCTTGAATCTCAACCGTCTTAAGGGTAATACCCCAATCAGCAATATCTTCTGATATAGCGTTCTTAAGTAGCGCTTTGATCTCATCACGGCTAGATAGGGCGCTATCCAAATCCATCTCACCGATAATCGAGCGTAGTGAGGTCTGCACTAGATTACGAATACCGTATTCATAATCCTCAATACCATAGACCGCTTTATCAGGGCGCATAATATTTATATAAGCGACCGCATTGGCAATAATCACTACGTTGTCGCGAGTAATAACTTCTTGCGAAGGAATATCTAGCACGATGTCTTTGGTCGTGACTTTATAAGCGACTCTATCGATAAAAGGGATGATTAAAGTCAAACCTGGCTCAAGCGTCTGATTGTACTTCCCTAGACGCTGAACTACCCATTTGTAACCTTGAGGAACGATCCTTACCCCTTTAAAGACAGTAAAGATAATTAAGGCAATCAGTACCACCATGACGATACCGCCACCACCTAAGATACCTAAAATACTATTCATAACGCTCTCCTTGGACGCTTGTCATAAATGTGGCGACAATACGTTGTATTTATTTCAACTTCCTGATTCTTTGTTTTATATCCACTGTTTTCTTCATTGTTCATATTCAAATTACTAGTGGTGCGATTATTAATAGATAGACGCTATTTATTGGTGAATTTATTTTTTAGACGAACCTTATCCAAGTTAGGTTTATTAAGGTTCAATCGACTACTTTTAGCTTTTTCTTTAATAGGCTGAGTGTCTACACTAGGCGTAATAGTAGGTTGGACTGTGTTTATAGCAGCCGCTATACGCTGAGTGGGTGCCACTATCAAGTCATCATCGATAATGTCTTTTACCACTACCCTATCACCCACTTCTACCGTCTCGCCTTCGGTACGGCAAGTCCATTCATCGGCACCAAATATCGGCACATTAAAGCGTATCATACCCACGATATCTGCCTGTGGCTTGACAACGATCATGCCCGTCTCGCCTATGATAGCGCTATTACTCTGTCCGGCTCTTTTCCGGTCTATCGACAACGGTTTGATGTATTTAATCCAAGCAAACATAAACAATACCGATAGCCCCAACCAAACGAGCACTTGCACCATTAAGGAGATCGGCAATAACCAAGCTAAAGCGGCAACGATAACGGCAGCCGCACCAAACCACAGGCTTGCAAAAGTTGGGATAAATATTTCGGCAATCATTAATAAAAAGCCTAATACTAGCCAATGCCAAGGTTCAATCATCAAAATAGTCTCAATCATTGCGACGCCTCCTTTTATAACTCTATCCTTTAATGTAGCACATCTCGTTTGTTAACATTATCTTAAAAATCAATACCATAATGTTATTTATAGCTTAACAAATTAGACCACATAAAGGTTATGATTACCGTTTATATTAAAGATTAAACCAAAAAAAACGACCACCGTAGTGATCGTTTCTAATTGTGCTCAATTCTAACTTAAGCAATCAAACTATGCATCTAGATACTTCGAGTATTTAAAGGCAATTTAGAATTTCAGATGAGCACCAACAGTCATTAGGTCAACATCACTACCTAGCTTGTCATATTCAGCTTCGATACCAAAGTTAGGATTCACTGAATA
>CBETCF010000284.1:0-1956 GCA_965534785.1 uncultured Psychrobacter sp. | reverse complement strand
TATCAACGTAATTCGTAAGAGCGAAGCAGTATCATTTCAGCTATATGGCTTCGCTCTACCCCTTTATTTTCAATAAGCTCTTCATTCACCAAGCGTAAATCCTTAAAGTTCATTATCAGTACTTCATTACGAATGCGCTCGCTAGTACGTTTGTTATGACGTAACGGAAACGCTAGTACCTCACGGCCTTTTATCTTAATCTGATTAACTAGCAGCTGTTGATTATTACTTGACGTGACTTTGCGAGCGTTTTGATGGAGATTTTGTGCGCCTATAATTACGGTCGCAGGATTTAGGGTAGTAGTAAAAAGCTTTTCACGGCGCGCGTTCTTAGGAATATCCCCTGCTACAAACAATACCTGTTCTGGTGGTAAATATTGAGCATGACGTAGCAATTCATTGCGATATAACGCCGGTATATCCATATTAAAGCTGTCTTCGGTTTGGCTATAAAGCGCGGCAAAGCTACGTTGAATATAGCGGCCAAATATTGAGGCGTTAATCCATTCTTGATAAGTATTGTTCGCCTGTAATTGCTTAGTAAAAGCATAAGCATCAGGCATGACCATTCCTGCCAACATAGCCCTTAACAAGCTCTGCGGATTATCATAGGTTTGTTGTAGCCATAGTTGCGGATAGAGACTGTTATCGAGTTCCGGTAACGTTGAATGCGTCATAGCGCCTTATCCTCTGTTATTTTTGTGAGTCAGCTATTGCAAAATACTATGGACGTTTTTTATGCTATGGTCAGATTAAGCGATTTTTATTAAGGTCAGTTTTACTATAACAGTCTCGTATTGACAACATTATAGTTTTTTATAGCACTAGCTTTAACAATAGAAGATTGGAAAATCATGATAAAAGAACTACTCACCAAACCTGTGCCCAATCACTATCAATTACAGACTGTCGATATTGCAGTCGCTGAGGGTACTTTATTGCCAGTATCAGTCATTGGTTCAGGCTCACCAGTATTAATCCTGCATGCCTATGGTATGGATGCGCGGGAATTCTTACCTTTTATTTTGCCGTTAACTAGTGACTATACTTTTTATTTGCCTCATCTACGCGGTTTTGGAGCCGCTAAAGATATAAAGCTGACTCAGTTTGATTTTGTGCGCCAATACGCAGAGGATACTAATTCGATAATTGAACAAATTTGTCAGTGGCACAAAGTCGAGGCTTTACCAGTAGCGGCTATTTCGATGGGTGCGCAAGTGATGTGGGCTTATTTTGAACGTTTTGGGGTATCAAGGGTCAGTCGCTATCTTAATATCGATCAGAATCCGGCTATCCACAATCAGTCAGACTGGCAAGGTGGATTATTTGGCGCGCGTCAACAAGAAGTGTTCGGTATCTTTCATGAAGTACTCAATGTCACCTTACCTTATGCCGATATTGGTAGCTTTCGACATCTACCCTTCACTATTAAACGTCATGTCACCGATGTTGAGCGATTGTTTTCATTATTGTCAGTGAATCGTCCCCGTTCGAAAGCCATCGTACAAGTCTTAACTCATCAAAATGATCATAAGTTAGCTTTATATGAGCACGGTATTTGGCAACACAAAATGCAATGCTTGCAAGCTTATTTAACTTTGCCTTACGATTTTCGCGGTGCGATAGATAAAGTCACTATTCCTGTGGTTAATCTGATTGGCGGGCGCTCAAAGTTATACGACCCCAAATGGCAGCAAAGAATCACGCAAATGCTGCCGAATGCTACAGAAGTGGTATTACCGCGTGCAGGTCATGCGATACCGATGGATGAACCGATAGGATTCTATCGAGTCTTGAAGAGGTTTTTGCAGGATTAATAATAGATAAATGGTGTTCGCGCTTAGCCGATTAATCCTCTAAGGCTTTGATCAACTCAAAGCGTGGTATTTGCTTACCATCACGGGTAATCGTTTCAGCAAACATCGTTAAAGGCCTAACCCAAACGCCATATTCGCC
>CBETCF010000283.1:0-1970 GCA_965534785.1 uncultured Psychrobacter sp. | reverse complement strand
ATGCCCGCTTCAAAGCCTGGAATCATCTGATTGCTACCGATGATTAGTTTGAAGTCCTCGCTTGAACCCCCTTCAAAGGTCTCGCCATCGATTGAGCCTTCAAAATCAAAAGTGACTTGGTTATCTTTGGCAGCCATGCCTTTTTTCTCAACGAACTCTTGGCGCTGCTTTTGTAGATTTTCGATCATAGTATCGACATCAGCTTCGTCTACAGACGCTACATGACGCTCAACTTCGATCTCATCGATACCTTGTACTTCTACTTCAGGGAAGATCTCAACAGTGGCTTGATAAACCAAGAAATCATCTTCAAGTTTAACATCATCGATATTTGGCATGCCAACAGCGCGGATGTCTTCAGATTTAATCGCTTCAAAAACGGTATCGCGAATCACGTCATTGATGACTTCTTGCTGAATGCCAGCGCCATACTGTGAGCGGATATGCGACATAGGGACGTTACCTTTACGGAAACCGTCAATCTTGGCAGTTTTCGCAACTTGGCGAATACGGCCTTCGACTTTATTTTGAATTTTTTCGACAGGGACTTTAACCGTTAGCTGAGTTTCTTTGTTAGACAGCTTGTTGGTTGTGACTTGTAGATCTGTAGCCATATTAATTACACCTTTAATAATAAATAATAGGTAACCGCGCTTGCCTTTAGATAAGGATAAACGAGTTATCGGTTGCCGTTAGAATGAATAGGGTATCTCAAGCATCAGCATAAAATATCAGTAGCTGATGTTAATTATAGCCGCCCGTAAAGCCTAATTACTCTGTTAACCAATAATTTGATAAACAAAAGGGACAAAAATCGGGTGGCAATAAAATTTAAAAGTAGAACAGTATAAGCTATCTACTAATTAAAGTAAAAGCTATCTGTCTGTTTACCCTGAGCGCTAAAGTGCAAATGAGTAAAAAATTTCGTCTATAAGCTCATAATTGTTGCAATAATTGCCCAATTGCTTGTCCGCGATGACTGATTTGGTTTTTATGAGTGGCATCTAAGCTCGCTGCTGTGGCTTTGAGGTCCGGCAACCAAAATAGCGGGTCATAACCAAAACCACCGTCGCCATGAGGCGCTTCTAAAATTTCACCTTGCCATAATCCTTGCGCGATAATCGGTAGTGGATCATCGGCATGACGAACCATCGCCAGTACGCAAACGAACATCCCATTAATAGGCGTATTCGGCTGCTCTGTACGTATGGGCTGCAAGTCCTCAATAAGCTTGGCATTGTTGCTAGCATCATTACCGTGCTCACCAGCATAGCGAGCAGAATAAATACCAGGCGCGTTACCCAATACGGGCACGCAAAGACCTGAATCATCAGCAATAGCTGGAAGTCCGCTAACACGGCTGGCATGACGAGCCTTGATAATAGCGTTTTCTACAAAGCTTAAACCGTCCTCTATAGCGTCCTCAATATTTAGCTGTCCTTGTGGAGTAATAGTGACAGCTAAATTCGCTGCTGCAAATAAGCGCTCAAACTCTGCTAACTTGCCTTTATTATTACTCGCCAGTACCCATTTGTTCGCTGCTTGCTCGCTTGCTTTCTCTGCTGTTAAACTATCTATAAGCATCTGAGGCTTACTGTTATTCATAAGGTGTTTCCAAATCTAAATGGCTGATTTTCTAAGCAATCGTATATTTATCATACGCTCTATAACATTCAGTAACGGATACTTGTGTCTAATATTGCTATACTATGCCACAAGCTACAGTGAATTATAGCTTACAGCTAGTGAAATTATAATTAACACCTCAACAATTGAGACTCTATAGCTTAGCTTCGAGATTGATTAAGAGTAGAATTATTTCACACTAGCTTGTTTTAGGTTTATAACTTTTGGATTTATAATAAAGTGTGTAAGTAAGCTCAATACTCTTGCACATTCACTAACAATAAACTCAGCCAATTTAGCCTAATATTTTATAGTGGTAGTTTAAGCTATATCATTTTTAACGG
>CBETCF010000282.1:0-2019 GCA_965534785.1 uncultured Psychrobacter sp. | reverse complement strand
ACCATTTTGCATTACTACTCTTAGATTAAAACCTCGACTCTATGGCACATTAGGCTTCTTATATGACTGATAATAATAACCTGCAAGCTAGTGCGACAAACAAGATAGCGACACTGTGGCTTATCGATGATGATGCCGCGCTGCGTCTGGTGTTAAATGATACTTTTACTGATGCCAATCTAACTGTAATTAGCTTTACGCAAGCACAAGCAGCGTGGACTCGGCTCAATGATATCCTAGCGCAGCGCGAGTCAATCTCTGCCTTACCTGATATTATCCTCACCGATATTCGTATGCCAATGATGGATGGCCTATCGTTCAGTGATTGGGTAAATAAAAACTTTCCCAAGTTGCCTGTCGTCATCATGACCGCGCATTCGGATATCACTTCAGCGATTGATAGCTATCAAGCAGGCGCTTTTGATTATTTGCCAAAACCTTTTGATCTGGACGATGCGGTAGCCCTCATTTATAAAGCGCTTGGTTATCATCCTAATAAAGACTGTGCTGAGGGAGCTGGCGATAACGATAGATTGATAAAAACTCAGTCTCAAACTAGTATAAAAATCGATAAGAAAATAGTTTCGAATATCGAACAAGCTAATGTTATTGATGATACTAATGCTAACCCAAGTGGTATCATCGGTCAGTCACAAGCCATGCAAACGGTGTTTCGAGCTATCGGGCGCTTAGCACATTCTGCTATCACCGTACTCATCACTGGTGAATCTGGCACTGGTAAAGAGCTAGTGGCTAACGCCTTACATCAGCACTCCCCGCGCGCAAAAAAACCTTTTATCGCGCTCAATATGGCAGCTATTCCGCATGATTTGATTGAGTCAGAATTGTTCGGTCACGAAAAAGGTGCTTTTACTGGTGCGACGACTCAGCGGCAAGGGCGCTTTGAGCAAGCCGACGGCGGTACGTTATTTTTGGATGAGATTGGTGATATGCCATTTAGCACCCAAACGCGACTATTGCGTGTCCTAGCTAATAGCGAGTTCTATCGTGTGGGTGGTCAACAGCCGGTCAAAGTTGATGTGCGTATCATTGCTGCTACTCATCAACAGTTAGAAAAACTAGTGCAACAAGGAAAATTTCGCGAAGATTTATTTTATCGTCTCAATGTCATTCGCCTGCCATTACCGCCACTGCGCTCACGCCGCGAAGATATTCCTGCGTTAGCCAACCATTTTATGCAGCGCGCTGCCGAGCAAATGAACACTGCAGCCAAGCAGTTAAGCCCTGACGCTATGCGTATGATGCAAACCTTTGACTGGCGCGGTAATGTACGCCAGTTAGAAAACGTTTGTCTCTGGCTGACCGTCATGACTACCGGCGATACGGTACTTGTTGAAGATTTACCTCCTGAGCTGCTAGCTAATAACTCTAACAGTAATACTCAAGACATTTTTCAGTCAAACCCTACTCAACAAGCGCATAGTGTAGAAGCTGATTTATCTAACAATCCAACCGTAAATAATCAGCAAGTAGCTAGTTGGCAACAAGCCTTAGCGATCTGGGCTGAGCAAGCCCTACAAGCAGGTGAAACTGATATTTTACAGTCGGCAGCGCCAGAGTTTGAGCGGGTGCTGTTAGCCGCAGCGCTGAAGCATAGCGGCAATCGAAAAATAGCCGCTGCCAAACTGTTAGGTTGGGGACGTAATACTTTAACTCGCAAGCTACAACTACTCGATATAGAAGATACTAAATAAAATAGCGTCATTGTATTATGATGTAGGGCTAGGATAAATAATTTGTAGCTGAAGAGTAGGCAAACCTTTGATAAACAAAGTATTACTATTAAATGTTAGAAGAACTTAAATAAAAAATAGATTAATTTGAAAAAAGGGCTTGTCAAAACTTCTAAACTCTATATAATAGCCAACCACTGAGACGCACTACCGAATCAGTTATCTATCTATATGACGTTTGAGTTTGAACGCCAACAATGATAGAGTAACGACAATGGGGCTGTGGCGGAATTGGTAGACGCACCAGATTTAGGTTCTGGCGCCG
>CBETCF010000281.1:0-2034 GCA_965534785.1 uncultured Psychrobacter sp. | reverse complement strand
CATAACTAAAGGTAGCACATAACCGCAAAAAGCCCCACCAAGTTGGTAGAGCTCATTGTATGGGAATCAATAACGGTTTTTCGCTTAACTTTAACTAAAAAGCTCAGTACTTAATGCTGAATAAGCAAAGACTTTAGTCGATGATCTGAGTAACAGGCACTTGCTCAACAGCAGGCTCTTCAGTCAAAATACCAACAGCGGCATCCGCTTTATTGTCTTGGTTCAAGTCAACGATAGCGGTTGGTTCAAAAGTTGTTTTACTAGGCGTCTGAGCTTGCTTAATAGCGACAGCTTCGTTTACTGAAGTAACTCGTGCTGAGCTAGCCGCTTCTACCGCATCAGCCGCTTTTGCTTTAGCACTACTGTTAACGGGTAAGCTTGCAATCTGAGCTAGGTTTGTATACTGCGGTACTGGAATAGCTGCTGGCACGTCGAGATTGGCACCGCCACCTAAGGCTTGATACAGCTCTATTTGGCTAGTCAATTTCTGTAGCTCTAAATTAAGAATGCCTTGCTGAGTTGAGAATAGCGAGCGCTGAGCATCTAACACATCTAGATAGTTAGCAATACCAGCTTTAAAGCGCGCATTAGCAATCTCATAAGTCTGATCAAAGTTATCTTGCAGACGATACTGAGCGGCTAGCTGGTCACCTAAAGTGGCTCTAGTAGCGAGTACGTCAGAGACTTCACGGAAAGCAGTTTGGATAGAGCGCTCGTAGTTAGCAAGCGTTTGCTCACGCTCAATTCTAGCGACATCATAATTGGCATCTAAGCGTCCGGCATCGAAGATCGGAACACTGATATTCGGACCAAACGACCACCCTAATGCATTACTGCTGAATAAATCATCTAACTTACCACTACTTACGCCAACATTGGTCGCTAAGCTAATCGTTGGGAAGTAGGCCGCACGAGCAACAGCGATATTAGCGCCAGCCGCTTTTAGATTGTATTCTGCTTGCAAGACATCAGGACGATAACGCAGCAGCTCGCTGGGTAATCCGGCATTAAAGATCTCATGGGTAGTGATATTGCTGACCGCAGGGGCTGGAAGCAGCGAGCTTGGAATAGGTGAACCTACCAAAAACTGCAAAGCATTGCGCGATTGCAAAATACTACTTTGGGCACGAAGTACAGCAAGCTTAGCTTCTTCTAACGCAGCGCTAGATTGCAGTGAAGGCAGCTTTGGATCGATACCTGCTTTGAAGCGTTCGTTAGCGATAAATAATGATCTCTCGCGACTCTCAACGGTGGCCTCTGCTAGCTTTAATTGCGCCAAGCTATAGCTTAGATTGGCGTAGCTCTGCGCAATATTACTGATTAGGCTGATCTGAGTGGCGTCTTTTGCAGCAGCGGTTGCTAAGAAATTTTGCAATGCTTGATCTTTTAAACTATCGATTCTGCCCCAAAAGTCTAGCTCATAGCTAGCAAGACCTAAATTCACATTGTAACTATCCCCAGTGTTTGGCCCTGTCAGACCTTGACGACGGCTACGAGAATAACCTGCTTGTCCGTCAATCGTCGGTAAGTCATTGATATCGGTGATGCGATACTGCGCTCGAGCTTTTTCAATCGCTAATCTAGCACTCTCGAAATCTTTGTTGTTGTTTAGACCTAAAGCAATCAGACCTTTTAGGCGCTCATCGCTATAGAAATCTTGCCAACGCTGACCGGCAACACTGGGCTGCTCAGATGAGCTAGTAGTCTCACGATCAAAAGCACCATAAGCTTGTTCAATCGGCAAATTAGGCTCAGCGAGAACGGGTAGGGTATCGGCTTTGGGAATGGTTTGACAAGCAGCCATGCTCATCGCCAACACGCTCAAACCTAGTAGTCGTCCGCTATTACTACGCAGGCGTGTAATCAAGGCGACCGACTTCAAGGCTGAGTCTAGGGTAACTAAGGGTTGAGAACTCATTGCTTATTATCTCCAAAGCTTTCAGGCTGATAACTCTCAGAGGGAGTTGGTTCTGTGCTCTTATCAAGTGATGGCTTATCGTTAGGCGCAGTAGGCGGCTCATCATTTGGTGACGT
>CBETCF010000280.1:0-2051 GCA_965534785.1 uncultured Psychrobacter sp. | reverse complement strand
GTGCCTATCGTCCGTCAAATGATCGATGAGACCGGCTACATTGATTTTGTCCGTAGCGACTCCAAAACTCCGCAACAAGAGAAAAACCGTATTGATAATATCGACATTCTTTATACTAGTATCCAATCGCTGATCAATCGCGCGGAAGAAGATGAAGACCGTACTATCGATACCATTATTCGTAAGTTAGTATTGCTTGATATGCTTGAGCAACAGCAAGAAGAAGAGAATACCAATAAAGTTAACTTGATGACCCTGCATGCGGCAAAAGGTCTAGAATTTAACTACGTTTATATCATGGGTCTTGAGGAAGAAATGCTGCCGCATCGCAACTCTATTATCAGTGAGACGGTAGAAGAAGAACGGCGTTTGATGTATGTCGGTATTACTCGTGCGCGGCGTGAGCTGACTTTGACTTTGGCGGCTCAGCGCCGTGCCGGTGGTCAAATGCGCGTCACTTCCGAATCGAGATTTTTAGATGAGCTGCCAGAGGATCATATCGATTGGCCCGCCAAAGCTAAAAAGAAAAAGGCTACCAAAGACCCAGCAGCCGTCGCTGATGAGTATTTAGCGAATATTCGTGCCCTGTTAGGTAATCGTTAATTATCCATACTGACTACCCGCTCTAAACAACCTCCTTTTGGAAAATTTATGTCTGCCCTCAAGCCTAATCCTGAACGCATAACGACTTTGTCGGCAGACTATAATCCATTAGAATATAGTGCAGAATACAAGCTACTATATTTGCAAGAGTTAGTCGCTAAAGACTCGCCTGTAGATATTGCTGAGTTTTTGGCCAAGCAGTCAGAGTATGAAATTGCTAACTTGCTAGAGTCTTTCCCTTTGCAGGATCGGCAACTTATCTGGTCACAAGTTCCTGACGAGCTTAAAGGTGAAGTACTTGCTGAGCTAGAAGTAGATACTCGCCAGCCCTTACTAGAGAATGTCTCCTCACAAGAGATATCACTGTTTACCCAAGATCTTGATGCGCAGGATATCTCGGAGATTTTGGAGACCGTTACTGAAACCGTGCGCTCTTCAGTGATGGCGACTTTAGATGAAGATGTTCGAGTTCAGGTCAATAAGCTCGATACTTATGCTGACTGGGAAGTTGGCAGTTATATGGATCCTGATATTATTCAAGTACATGACAATATCACTTTAGCTGAAGTACAAGCTTGGCTGCGGGCTGAGGATGATTTGCTCGATGATCAAAGCCAAGAACTGCTAGTCGTTGACCAAAGCCAACACCTATTGGGGCTATTAAGTTTGGTCGATTTGATTAAGCACGATCAACAGGCTTTGGTAGCTGAGTTCATCGATAACGCTATTACTATCAATGATCGGTTGGATATTACCGATGCTGCAGCTATTTTTCGCTCGGAAGATATTCGCTTTGCACCCGTCATCAATAGTCATGGCGAGTTGGTTGGACAATTGAACGGCGAAGATATCATGGAGATTATCCAAGATGATGTCGATAGCACTATGCGTAATCTAGCGGGTGTTAGTCAAGATGACGAACTGTTTGCGCCTATTTTAGATAGTGCCAAGAGTCGCAGTATTTGGCTAGGGATTAATCTTTGTACCGCTCTTTTGGCAGCAGCAGTCATTGGCCAGTTTGAAGAAGTGCTAGCGCAAGTAGTGGCTTTAGCGATATTAATGCCAGTGGTCGCTAGCATGGGTGGTATCGCCGGCTCGCAGACCTTGACGGTAGTGATTCGTGGCATGGCAATGGGTCAAATCGGTGGTTCAAACCGCGTTTGGTTACTCAACAAAGAGCTGTGGGTCGGCGCAATAAACGGTATCATTTGGGCCATTATTATGGCATTTATTGCTCAGTTATGGTTTCAAGATATCAAGATTAGTTCGGTAATTGGCTGTGCTATTGCTATTAATATGACCGCTGCCAATGTCTCCGGTATCAGTATCCCGTTGATACTTAAACGTATGAATATCGACCCTGCCCTATCAGCGTCAGTCATTTTGACTACCGTTACCGATATCGTTGGTTTTATATCGTTTTTAGGTTTAGCCAGTTTATTAATCCT
>CBETCF010000279.1:0-2071 GCA_965534785.1 uncultured Psychrobacter sp. | reverse complement strand
GCGTTTTCATCGATGCTGCTAGCGAAGTCAGCACGGATAGTGCCTTCAGCAGCTTCTTTTGGGTTAGTAGCGCCCATGATTTCGCGATGCTTAGCGATAGCGTTTTCGCCTTCTAATACTGATACCAATACTGGACCTGACATCATGAATGATTTTAGGTCGTTGTAGAATGGACGCTCAGCGTGCTCAGCGTAAAAACCGCCTGCTTTTTCGTCATCAAGCTGCATCATTTTAGCGGCAACTATTTTTAGACCAGATTTTTCAAAACGGTCGTAGATAGCGCCGATATTGTTGTTACCAACAGCGTCAGGTTTGATGATAGATAAAGTACGTTCGTTAGCCATGTGTAGCTCCTAATGAGTGAGTTAAATAAATGGAATAAGGCGTCGCAAATATGACTACCTTACCCTAAGCAAATAAGTGCTGCCTATTATAATGATTAAGACTATAAATGATAGGGTTAATTTATGATTGTGTCTTGCTAAACCGTAAATATCTCTGTGGCTAGCTGACCATTTATTCCTTCAATTAACTCACCAATAAAAATCCCAATGCCTAAATAAGCTTAGACATTGGGATTTATGATTATAAGTAGAGCAATTTATCTTAATTAAGCATCATACGGATCACGCAGCACGATAGTCTCTTCGCGGTCAGGACCGGTTGAGATGATATCGACTGGGCAATTGATTAGCTCTTCAATACGTTTGATGTAGATCTTGGCATTTTCAGGTAGATCGTCGTAATTGGTGACACCAACGGTAGACTCGCTCCAGCCCTGCAAAGTCTCATATTTAGGCGTTACTGATTCATAGAATTCAGCATCATGGGCACCAGCACACTCAGTCTCTGGCAAGTTATAACCCACACCAATTAGCAACTCTTCTAGGCCATCCAAAACGTCAAGTTTAGTTAAGCAAATACCTGATAACGAATTCAATACCACGGCGCGGCGTAGCGCTTCGGCATCGAACCAACCACAGCGACGAGCGCGACCAGTAGTAGCGCCAAACTCATGACCGACTCTAGCCAAATGAGCGCCGACATCGTCGAATAACTCCGTTGGGAATGGGCCGCTACCAACACGCGTGGTATAAGCTTTGGTGATACCCAAGACATAGTCTAAATACAATGGGCCAATACCGGTACCCGTTGAAACGCCGCCCGCTGTCACACTCGAGCTAGTCACAAACGGATAAGTACCATGATCGATGTCTAGTAAAGTACCTTGAGCGCCTTCAAACATCAAGTTCTTGCCAGCCAAACGCAGCTGATTAAGCTCTTCAGTGACATCGCAAACCATGCCTCTGATTTCTTCTTTCCATTCCTGACACAGCTTGAAAGTCTCATCAAAGTCGATAGCTTCAACTTTATAGTATTGCGTCAATTGGAAGTTATGATACTCGATAAGGTTACGTAGTTTCTCTTCTAAGTCATCACGAAAAAGGTCAGCTAGCTTGATAGCACGGCGAGCAACTTTGTCCTCATAAGCAGGACCGATACCACGACCAGTAGTACCAATTTTGCCAGTGCCACGTTTGGCTTCACGCGCTTGGTCAAGCGCCACGTGATAAGGCATGATTAGCGGACAATTCGGTGAGATACGCAGACGCTCGCGCACGGGTACGTTATTGTCCTCTAACCCTTTCATCTCTTTAAGCAAAGCATCAGGAGCTAATACTACGCCGTTACCGATGAAACAAGTCACGCCTTCACGTAAAATACCTGAGGGGATCAAATGTAGTACAGTGGTTTTGCCATCAACAACTAGCGTATGCCCAGCATTGTGGCCGCCTTGGAAACGCGCAACGGCTGAGGCTTTTTCAGTAAGCAAATCGACGATCTTGCCCTTACCCTCATCGCCCCATTGGCTACCTAAAACTACGACATTCTTACCCATGATAAATCCTTACAGTAGTGTATTTAAATAGGTTTGATAAAACACTCATCAAACTAAAAAGCTAAGCTAAAAATCGTACTAAGGTTTTTAGCTGTAAATTAAACGATACCATTAAACGTTGAAACTAAAATACTTTGAAAAAATTCTTTAACCGGTCTTTGAACTTGATAA
>CBETCF010000278.1:0-2102 GCA_965534785.1 uncultured Psychrobacter sp. | reverse complement strand
CTTTCTTGTTTTGATGCCCCCACCAAGAGAGCAGTGAAACCAACACCGCTCCTAATACCATTAGCCCCAAAGTGGTCAACCACTGAGCGCCGCTAGGGTAATGCCAAGGCGCTACATTATGAATAGCCTCGCTATTGAGAGTGCCTAGCGCATCGGTTTTCCATGGCCAAACTTTGACCAAAGAGCCAGCGATAAAGCCCGTCAGTAGCGCTAAAGTGGCTTGATAATAACGGGACAACAGCCATTTGAGTATACGAGTAAACAGTAATAAACCGCTCAACATACCAGCCATTAAGGTGATGATGATGGTTAAGTTAAAAGTATGTACTGCTTCTAGCACAGTGTCATAAGCGCCTAGCAACAATAAAATAAATGAGCCGGAAATGCCGGGCAATATCATCGCACAAATCGCAATAGCTCCAGCAAAAAACAGATACGGCAAGCTTGGGCTAGTAGCGAGTATCGGTAGGCTACTAATCACTACTGCAAAAGCTAAACCAGCAACAAATAAGCCAATACGTGCGACGTTCCAACGCTTAATTTCACTCAATAAGATAACTACGGTAGCGGCAACTAAACCAAAAAAGAACGACCAAATAACCAACGGCTGATTATCCAATAAGCCTTTAATGACCCCTGCTAGAGTGACAATGCTAGTGCCAATACCTAATAGTAAGCACAATAAAAAAGTAGCATCGACTTGTCGCCAAACCGCTAACAAGCCTTTGATACCGCCATCCGCGCGGAAAGTACGCCATAGGCTAGGACCGATACTACCGAGCGCATTAATTAGCCGCTCATAAATACCAGCGATTAGCGCTATAGTTCCACCAGAAACGCCAGGCACAATGTCAGCTGCGCCCATCGCCATACCTTTAATATAGACGCCTAATAGCTGCTTTGGTCCATCAGAATTAGCGTCATTGGGAGGCAAGGGCTGTGCTGGTAGGCTCTCTAAGGGTTCTTTAACTACAGCAGCGTCTTTGCCTAGTGACGGCGAATCTGGCCGCGGTGAGGGTGATACCGTCATGGACGATCCTTTCTAGTTAGAATGATAAGCATTATGATGAAAAGGGTGCAGTAGCTAAATTACAAAAGCTAGGTCAATTTATTATTAACCTAGCTTATCGTTTATACCTCATTAGCTGTAATAACTGATAAAAGCATCCTATTTTAGGCTTTAATTAGCAGTAGTAAATGATTATTTACTGGCTACTAATGCCGGATAGCCAAGCGCATAGAGTACACCTTCAAGGCCTGTGACATTGACCGCCGCATCCGCGCGAGCTTGGACGATAGGCTTAGCATTATATGCCACTCCTAGATCAGCGATAGCCATCATCGGTAAGTCGTTAGCGCCGTCACCTATGCAGACCACTTGTGACATCTCAATATTTAAGCGCTCAGCAGTATGCTGCACAATAGCGGCTTTTTTGGCACCATTAACGATAGGCAATTGGATATGGCCGGTAACTTGGTCTTCTTCTATATCTAAATAGTTAGCATGCACCTCATCAATACCCAGTTGCTTGGCGATATAATCAGCAAAGTAGCTAAAGCCGCCTGAAACTAGCACGGTATGATAGCCCAAAGCTTTTAGCGCAGTAATAGTGGTGTGAGCGCCAGTAGATAAAGTCAGACGGGCACAAATCTCATCTAGGACAGCAGTAGGAATACCTTCGAGCAAGGCAACGCGCTTGACAAAAGACTCATCAAAATCAATTTCACCGCGCATTGCGGCTTCAGTGATAGCCTCGACTTCTTCACCAACACCAGCTGTTTTGGCGAGCTCGACGATGACTTCTTGCTCAATCAGCGTGGAGTCCATATCGAAACAAGCCAATTTATGAGTGCGTAACATATGACCAACCGATAGAATATGGCAATCGACTAAATCAGCGCTGTTTGATGTTGAAGCAGGGGTTAAAGCTGTAGCATTCTCAGTACCTTGAGAATTGGCATAGTTCTCAGCTAAGTCATGACGCAAGCGGGTAGTTAGCTGATCATCGATAATATGCGCGGCGGCAGTTTTCTTGCCAGGATGCATCAAAGTATCAGTCACTGGCACTAGCAAATAGCGAAACACTTGTGCTTGAGTAAAA
>CBETCF010000277.1:0-2119 GCA_965534785.1 uncultured Psychrobacter sp. | reverse complement strand
GAGAAAGGTTAACACGTACTTATTGATAGCTATGGATAGGCTTACGTATTAATAGCATAGATAGACAAAACGATAACTTAAGCAATCAGTAGTTGTCAGTAGTTAATCAACAAAAATACCCGCCTCAGGCGGGTATTTTCTGCTATAAACATCTAATACCTCTAATAGGAAATAGGAGAAAATCAAACATTTTCACCCCACCACCAGCCGCATCAATTGCGTACTAATATAACCGCCAAAAGTACCCACCGCATAGCCAAGAATGCCTAAAAACACGCCTACGGGTGCTAAGGAAGGATGAAATGCCGTAGCCACAATCGGTGCTGAGGATGCGCCGCCCGTATTGGCATTGGAGCCCACTGCTAAAAAGAAAAACGGTGCACGAATAAGTCTAGCAACAGCAAAGATAATGACTACGTGAATACTCATCCATAAGAGACCAATGAGCAATAAACGCCATTGTGAGACGATGCCGGCTAGATTGATTTGCATACCGATAGCAGCAATTAATACAAAGATAAATACCGTGCCGATTTTTGATGCCCCAACATGGTCGAGCCTGCGAATCTTGGTAAAGGAAAAGATAACGCCTATTAAGGTAATAATAACTACCATCCAAAAAAATGAGCTGGCAAAGCTATATTGTACCGCCCAGCTGTATGGTGCAAAGAAGCCTGCTATCTGCCCGCCAATAAAGTGCGCCACCCCTACCATAGCAAAGCATAGGCCAAACATTACCATTAAGTCATTCAGTGTCGCTGGTCGCGCATGATCGCGCTCATAGCTCTCAACCGCTGCAATGACTTTATCAATACTACTACTATCAGCCCTTAATAGACGATCTATCTTATCGCTGTGCTTTGCCATGACCAAGATAGCCAGTAGCCATAATGAGGCGTTGGTAGTATCAACCAAAATCATCATGCCAAATAAATCATCACTAACACCAAACAGCTCCTTCATCGCTGCTTGGTTGGCCGCACCACCAATCCAGCTACCCGCGACTGCTGAAAACCCGCGCCATAAGGTATCATCGGTAAACATACTCGGCGATACCCACTTAGCCACGCCTAAGCTAATCGGACCACTGATGACAATGGCAATACTGGCTGCGAAAAACATAGCAATGGCTTTCCAGCCTAAACCCAGTATCTTAGGCACATCCATCGATAAGGTCATCAATAGCAAACTTGCTGGCAATAGATAAGTCGCGGTAAAGCCATAAATCTGTGAGCCAATACCATCAGCGAAGACGCCTAGACTGTTAAGCGTCGCTGGTATAAAGCAGCACAGTACGATACCCGGCAATATGGCATAAAAGCGTCGCCAAAATTTACTAGGTAGTCCTTGGGTATAAAACACCAAGCCAATAATGGCCATAATGATGCCAAACGCTAGTGGCAGACTATCTATTGCTAAACTTGAGGTGGCGGGCATCAAAAGGCTCCGGAGTGTACTATTAGTCAAAGTGCGTCAGTATAGACAAGGCGAAAAACAGGTGCAAGCTGGTATTTGTCTATAACGTGCTGAACACTAATTAATATTTACCTAAATTTACCAGTAAGAAAATACAAAAAAGCCAGATAACAAGTATCTGGCTTTTTAATATTTAATAAATAACGTTGTTTTACGCTGCTAAATCAAACCCAGTAGAGTTGCTATAGTAGCTAAACGCCTTCTTATGATGAAGTTTTACCACGGTTACCGCTGTTTGGACGACCTTGACCACGGCTGTCAGAACGACCCGCTGGGCGACCTTGGCTGCCACTTGGACGACCGCGACCAGTTGCAGCGCGCTCACCGCGTGGAACGCCAGTGCTATCACCGCGGCTAGGAGCGCCAGTACGTTTACCTTGATATGGTTTGCCACCTGAACGCTCATTTGGCTTGCCAGATGAATCACGTGGCTTACCTTGATAACCGCTGTCATTGCTTGCGCGTTGACCAGTTGCTGCGCTGTCGCTTGAACGACCGCGAGCATTAGCAGGATTACCTTGATAGCCACCGCTTGAACGACCACGGCCTTGACCATTACCACCACCGTTAGAGCGACCACGACCACGACCACGACCATTACCTTTGTTTTCGCTAGGTACATAAGTCTTCTTAGGCTCCATAC
>CBETCF010000276.1:0-2160 GCA_965534785.1 uncultured Psychrobacter sp. | reverse complement strand
AAATAGTGATGAAAAAGTGAAAATCCAAGCCGATACGGTGATGGGCGCATTAACCTCAGGTTATGTTTATCGTGCCAAGGATGTGCTACCCAAGCAAGGCGACCGTTATCCATGGCGCGTGATGAATAACTATTTAAAAGATCGCCTTATGCTCAAATATCGGAAAATTGACGATAAGTGGTTGCACTTCACTGACTAAGCCTTATTATTTTCAATAAACTCGCCAACTTGTTTGCTCAGTATTTGCCATAAATATTGTTGGGCGCTCATACTGCCCCAAGCATTGTGCGGACTAAAAATAACGCGTGGATGATCTTTTAGGCTGAGAAGCGGATCGTCACTATTAACCGGTTCCTGTTCAAAAACGTCAGTAGCGTAGCCAATGATTTGCTCGTTATTGACGGCATCAGTCAGCGCTTGACTATCGACTACACCACCGCGTGCGACATTGACCAGTAATGGTCGCTTGCTCATTTTTGCCAAAGTCTGCTTATTAATTAAGTGCTGCGTTTGCTCGTTTAACGGACAATGTAGGCTGATGACATCTGAGCTGGCCAGTACTTCATCGAAAGCCGTATAGTCGCTATTACGTGGCTCTTTGCCTTGATGCTCCGCCCATAATACCGTCATACCAAAAGCATGGGCAATATCAGTCACTCTTTTGGCGATAGCGCCAACACCGATAATGCCTAAAGTTTTATCTTCCAAATCTATCAAGGATACGTCTAATAGACAAAAATTGCCGTCATCATGCCATGAGCCATCAGCGACTTTTTGATGATAATAAATACCCGAACGCATAGCATTTAGCATGAGCATAAAAGTATGCTCAGGTACACTTTTTACCGCATAGCCTGCAACATTGTAAAGAGTAACGTTATGCTTATCACAAGCTTTTTTATCGACATTATCGATCCCAGTCGCGGTCAGTTGAATGAGCTTAAGCTTCGGTAGCTTAGCAATGATTGCAGCGTTGATCTGCACTTTGTTAGCGAAGATGATATCAGCGTCTTGGCAACGCTCTATAATAAGAGAATCATCTTGTGGCGTATCGTCATAAGTTACGTAGTCGGTGATACCATCAGGTATCGGTAGCTCTACATCCTCAGAAAAAGTTGCACTATCTAAAAATACTGTCTTCATAGCAAATCCTTTTTATTAGCCATTGGTTATTGGTTTTATTTATTAATGATAACTATTTTTAACTAGCTCCTAATGTATCATGACGTGCTAAAAAGCAACACTGGCTAGCGGAACATAAATAGGCTGAGCGACTGCTTAGCAATAAGCTCTTGAAAAACTCATTTAGCGCACTCATCTAACCGCTAACGTTATATAATAGTGCCAATTTTCAGTTATGTCGTTTTGCTAGTTGAAAGTTTGATAGTTCAATATCAATGACTATTTATGACATTCTATTTTCTTATCATCTAAGTACAAAAGATACCGCCCTATGACTATTTCTGCCGCCTCATTACTCAGTAGCGAATTCGCTGTTGGTCAACGTTTTTTATCTGATACGGAGTCCGAATTGGGCTTAGGGGTGGTCGTCGATGTCGATGATCGCTGTGTGCACATTCTATTTCCGCAAAGTGAAGAGACCCGTGTCTACGCCAAAAACTCTGCGCCTTTATCGAGAGTAGTCTTCAAAGTGGGCGATAGCATCTCCGACCAACAAGGTCAGAGCTATACGGTCACAGGCGTTGATGAAGTGATGGGCGTGCTCAAGTATAGCGTCGAAGATGATGAAAAAGGCGTCGAAGTTAAGCCTATCATGGAAACGCGCTTGGCTGCTAATATTACCCTTGCTAAGCCCCTTGAGCGCCTGCTAGCCGGTCGTATTGAGCGTAGTGACTGGTATGATTTGCGCCAAGATATTTTGCGTATGCAATCGGCTTTAGCCGGTCATCCGCTAAAAGGTCTAATGGGCGCGCGCGTTGATATTATCGAGCATCAGCTTTATATTGCCCACGAAGTCGGTAAGCGTATTGCGCCGCGCGTCTTGCTCGCTGATGAAGTAGGCTTGGGTAAAACCATTGAAGCGGGCTTAATTATTCATCAGCAATTGCTGACGGGTAAGGCTGAGCGCGTGTTGATACTAGTGCCGGATAGCTTGCAGTATCAATGGATGATTGAGCTGCGTCGTCGCTTTAACCTGAA
>CBETCF010000275.1:0-2164 GCA_965534785.1 uncultured Psychrobacter sp. | reverse complement strand
ATTGGTACCGGTGGTCGGACTCGAACCGACACGCTTTTAAAGGCAACGGATTTTGAATCCGTCATGTCTACCAATTCCATCACACCGGCGTGTTAGCAGATAAAGATTGTAATACTAAACTTTATCGAATGGGGTTACAGGTTGACCTGTTTAGGCTGCGTATTATAACAGCCTATTGTTAGTCGTCAAGAATTATTTAGCTTAATTATTAATAATCACTGATAGTTTATAACGTTAACTATGGTTATAAAGGTTTTAAGCCTTTAACCCACAAACGCACGCTCAATCACGTAATCAGCTTGTACACCCATCCGTGGCGAAACGGTCAAGCCAAAACCATCTAAAATCCTAGAGATATCAGCGTTGAACGGCATACTACCGCAGATCAACACGCGGTCATCGTCTTTATTCATTTGCGGTAGACCAACATCTTCAAATAGCTTACCAGACTCCATCAAGTCGGTGATACGGCCCATATTTCTGAACTCTTCGCGAGTCGTCGTTGGGTAATAAACGAACTTCTCTCTATACCACTCACCAAAGATCTCGTCATTAGGTAGCTCGTTTTCGAACATCTCACGATAGGCCAAATCTTCAACATTACGGACGCCATGAACTAGGATTATTTTTTCGTATTTCTCATAAACTTCAGGATCACGTGATAACGCTAAGAACGGTGCTAGACCTGTACCGGTCGCTAGCATGTATAGGTTTTTACCTGGTAGTAGATCGTCTAATACTAGCGTGCCAGTAGGTTTTTTACTGACCAATAGCTCATCACCAACTTTGATATGTTGCAAGCGTGAAGTTAATGGGCCGTCTGGTACTTTGATCGAAAAGAACTCTAAATGATCTTCGTAATTAGGGCTAGCAATCGAGTAAGCTCGCAGTAGTGGCCTGCCATCAACGATGATACCTATCATCGCAAACTCACCGTTACGAAAGCGTAGGCCATCGTCGCGAGTGGTCTTGATAGTGAATAGCGAATCGTTCCAGTGATGAACTTCGGTGACCGTTTCAGTGCGGAGTTTTGACATAAAGTCCTCTAATTAATCGATAAACGCATCGGAAGCTAATAGCTAGATGCAAGTTATTCTCAATATATAATGGAGCACATCATAACAAATTTCAAAATAAAAATCCGCCATGAAATGCGCACTCACCATGATAATATGGAATATCGTTAGTGAATATATTTGTATGATTAGCAGATTTCACCTTACTATAGACTATTTTTGGCTTTGGAATAACTGATGACTAGTCAGATTGACGCTCAAACCGACCCTCAAAAGGCTTTTCATAGCGCGCCTATCATCGGCTATCATCGTGCGCCGTTATCACAAAAGTTTGGTGCGCCAAGGCAGCCAAACTTAGTAGGGCTAATAAGTGCTATTGAAATGGTTGCGCCTTTTGATACGCCAGCGGCCTTTGTCGGCTTGGAGGATTTTAGTCATCTTTGGATCAGTTGGCAATTTCATCATAATAGGGGTACTAATAATAATGACGCTAACCATAACCAACCCTTTCGACCGCAAGTTAGGCCGCCAAGACTAGGCGGTAATCAAAAGATAGGCGTGTTTGCCAGTCGTAGTATGTATCGACCTTCACAACTTGGGCTATCAGTCGTTAAACTTGAACGTATACAAGTCCTCAAGGGGCGAGTAGTTGTTATCATTAGTGGCGCGGATATGATTGACGCTACGCCTATTATCGATATCAAGCCTTACGTGGCCTATAGTGATAGTATTGAGCACGCTCAGAGCGGTTTTGCCCCCATTGCGCCTATCTCTTTAGAAGTAACCATGAGTGCCGAAGCGCAAGTGCAATTGTTGCGATTAACGACTAATGACGCCGATAGCATTGATAATATAGCTAGTAAGAATGATACCGATAGCGATGCGGTTATTTATAAGCTGCAGCAGCAATTAGTGGCCGAAGATAAAGATTTGATTCAAGCATTAATTGCGCAAGACCCTAGGCCCGCGTATCGGCGTAAAGAGATCAATACTACTTTTATCATGCGCTATAAGTCAGTCGATGTCAGTTTTTGCCAAATTGAGCTTGGGACATTGCAGATCGTTGCCATTAATGAAGTGCTTTGATGATCAATAGTTATTTTAATCCCACTCCCAACTTTATAGATGTATTCGCGTAGGGTGGGTTA
>CBETCF010000274.1:0-2183 GCA_965534785.1 uncultured Psychrobacter sp. | reverse complement strand
GAGCAATTACAACAAAAAACCGCCGAATTCAAAGAGCGGCATAAACAAGGTGAGAGCTTAGATGCGCTATTGCCAGAAGCTTTTGCCGTCTGCCGTGAAGCCTCCTTGCGTATCACTGGTATGCGTCATTACGACGTGCAGCTGATCGGTGGTATTACCTTGCATGAAGGTAAAATCGCTGAGATGAAGACCGGTGAAGGTAAGACCTTGATGGCAACCCTTGCCATGTACCTGAACGCTATCAGTGATAAAGGCGTGCATTTGGTCACGGTCAACGATTATCTAGCCGCTCGTGATGCCGACTTGAACCGTCCGTTATTTAACTTCTTAGGCTTAAAAGTTGGGGTGATCTACTCGCAGCAGCCGGCACAAGAGAAGGTGGATGCGTATCAAGCTGATATTACCTATGGTACTAACAACGAGTATGGCTTTGATTATCTACGCGATAATATGGTCTTTAGCCTCAGCGAGAAAAAGCAACGCCCGCTAAACTTTTGTATCATTGATGAGATTGACTCGATCTTGATTGATGAAGCTCGTACCCCGCTAATTATCTCAGGGCAAGCGGAAGATTCCTCACGCATGTATGCGCTGATTAATACCATTATTCCTTTGCTAATACGCTCAAAAGATGAAGAAGCCAATAAGAATAACGAAGATGAAGACTTCTGGATCGACGAAAAAAACCGTCAGATTGAAATCAGTGAAAAAGGCTATGAGAAGATTGAACGCTTTCTAATTAAGGTTGGCGAGCTTGGCGAAAATGAAAGTCTTTATAGTCCAAGTCGTTTGCCGCTACTGGCACACGTGCAAGCCGCCATTCGCGCCCATCACGTCTTCGTCAAAAACGTCCATTACATCGTTGATGAAGGCGAAGTAGTCATCGTTGATGAAAACACTGGTCGTACTATGCCAGGCCGCCGTTGGTCAGAAGGCCTGCATCAAGCGGTCGAAGCTAAAGAAGGCGCTGAGATTCAAGCCGAGAACCAAACGCTGGCAACCACCACTTTCCAGAACTTTTTCCGTCTTTATGACAAGCTATCTGGCATGACTGGTACTGCTGATACTGAAGCGGCAGAATTTAAGTCAACTTACGATCTAGATGTCATCGTCATCCCAACCCACAAGCCTATCGCTCGTGTTGATATGGATGACCAAATCTATCTGACTAAATTAGGTAAATACCAAGGTATCATCCGCGAGATTAAAGAGATTCAGGCCAAAGGCGCGCCAGTACTAGTCGGTACTGCGACTATCGAAGCTAGTGAAGAGTTGTCGTATTTACTCGATCAAGATGGCGTTAAGCATAACGTACTAAACGCCAAACAGCATGAGCGCGAAGCAGAAATTATCGCACAGGCGGGTAGCCCAAAGGCAGTGACTATCGCTACCAACATGGCAGGTCGTGGTACTGATATTATCTTAGGTGGTAACTGGGAGTCGTTTATCGAGGACCCCGAATCTGTATCACCAGATGAGATGAAGCGTCTCAAAGCCCAGTGGCAAGAAAAGCATGATCAAGTGGTCGCTGCTGGTGGACTCCATATCGTTGGTTCTGAGCGTCATGAATCACGCCGTATCGATAATCAGCTACGCGGCCGTGCCGGTCGTCAAGGCGATCCCGGTATGTCACGTTTCTTCTTATCGTTAGAAGATGACTTGATGCGTATTTTCGCCGGTGACCGCGTAGTTAATATGATGAAGGCTATGGGGCTAAAAGAAGACGAAGCTATCGAGCATAAGATGGTTTCTAAATCTATCGAAAACGCGCAGGGTAAAGTTGAGAGCCGTGATTTTGATGCTCGTAAGAACCTACTGAAATATGATGATGTCGCTAATGAGCAGCGTAAAGTTATCTATGGTCAGCGTGATGATTTGCTCGCCGATATGGATCTACTAGAAGCTATCGAAGCTATGCATTACGATGTCTATAACGCTATGATCGATCAGTTTATACCGCCAGGCTCGATCGATGATCAGTGGAACGTTGATGGTTTAGAGGATGAGTTAGAAGAAGAGTTCAAACTCTATATGCCAATTAATGATTGGCTTGACGAAGATCGTCGCCTCGATGAAGAGGGTCTGCGTGCGAAGATTATTGAGACCGCACTAGATCATTATCATGGTCGCCGTGAGCAGATGGGTGTGCGTGATGCCGCTCAGCTTGAGCGTCATTTTATGCT
>CBETCF010000273.1:0-2188 GCA_965534785.1 uncultured Psychrobacter sp. | reverse complement strand
ATGTAAACTTGTTTGTAAGTGTCAGAGCCATAAACGCTATATTCTGTCACGTCTTTAGTAATCGCCGCTTCCATACAGTTAAGGATATCGCTAGCTAATTGACCACCACCGATCGGATCGAAGGCAATAGTCGCTCCCGTTTCAGCAATCGCAGCGGTTAAATCAGCAAGGAAAGACTCTTTGCTAGAGTTGACCACATACTTTGCGCCCATATCCCGTAGCAAAGTTTCTTGCTCTTCTCTACGCACGATATTGACCAAATCGATGCCATCCGCTATACAGATACGGTTCAGCATTTGACCTAAGCTAGAAGCTGCTGCCGCATGGACGATAGCTTTATGACCTTCAGCGCGCATGGTTTCAACCATACCTAATGAAGTGAGCGGATTAACAAAAGAAGACGCGCCTTCTTTAGCCGTAGTGCCTTCTTTTAACGGTAAGCAACTTTTTACATTGACGCAATGATATTGACGATAAGTACCGCCACCAATTACCGCGACCATCTTACCCATTAACGCTTGGGCGGCAGCTGACGAGCCGGCGGCAACCACAGTGCCTGCGCCTTCATTACCGACTGGCGTGTCTTTATCTACTCGGTTTTTGACCGCTGACATAAACTTCTTAGGAACCTCAGCGGTAATAACTGGGTTCTGCTCGCTGCCTGACTGCTCTGCTGTCGACATATCAGCAACGCTGAACATCACCGCTAGGTCAGAAGGATTTAACGGTGCGGCTTCAATGCGCACCACTATTTCATCAGCCTTAGGCTGCGGCATATCAAGCTGTTGCAACGCCAAAGTTAGTTTATTATCTGAGCTAATCGTTGAAGTAAGTTGCATATTTTTATCGGTCATAGGGTTTGCTCCTGCAAATTATTAATTTAGGGTTCTTTATTGGTTAATTGTTATTTTAACGGCTAAAAACACTGCTAATGCCTGAATATGTAGAACACCATAACAGGCTAACGATGCTAATGTTTAACTCAACCGTATTATTACTGGTTTTAATGAGCTTGTATATGTCATAAAATGCCAATCACTATTGCTTTTAAGACAAAAATAGCGCGAAAATATGTAGTTATGTATGAAGTTCACTATATAAAGCTATTCAGCGAGGCTGGGATAAAGACTTTTCAGCCTCTGTCAGCGTAGACACAGTACGCCAGAAATATTTATACCAGTCTCGCGTCTAATACGAAGCATTTATTCTATTTAGTATCAACTACGCAGTTAATGGAGAAGTCAGTTGGATCAATTACGTGCCATACGTTATTTCAGTAAAGTCGCTGAAACGGGCAGTTTTACCAAAGCCGCAAAGAGCTTTAATGTGCCGCCCTCCTCGCTATCAAGGCGAGTGGCGGATTTGGAAAAGAGTTTGGGCGCAACCTTACTCAAGCGCTCAACCCGAATGGTGAAACTGACAGAAGTCGGACGCATTTATTATGAGGATATGCAGCAGGTATTAAGCCAGCTCAAGCAAAGCCATGAAACCGTTCGAAGTTATCAAAGCACGCCAATGGGACGTCTGCGCATTAGCTCGATGGTAGGTTTTGGCGAAAAGATATTATTGCCTCTGCTAGATGAATTCAGCGCCTTATATCCTGAGATTGTATTAGATATCAGTCTCAGTGATGAGTTATCGACGCTTGGACGCGACGATGTTGATATTGCCATTCGCGGTGGTTATGCACCCAATGAGCGAGTGCTAGCGGTAAGGCTAATGGATAACGGTTTTATTCCGGTCGCCTCGCCCGCTTATCTAAAGCAGCATGGCGTACCTAGCCATGTGATGGAATTGAAACAGCATAACGGCCTTTATTTTAAAGCGCCAACTGGTCCAACGCCTTGGTTATGTCGCATCAGCGGTCAATGGCATGATGTCTCAGGGCCAGCGGTAGCGATTTCAAACAATGGCCCTTGGCTCGCAAAAAAAGCCTGCAACGGTGAAGGCATTCTAATGTCAACTCGCTGGGCGTTAGCGTCTTATCTTGAGTCAGGACAATTGCAACCGTTAACCTTTGAGCACGAACTGGCTATCACTCAACACGCGGATATGGCGGTATATTTGCTGTATCAAAAACAGCGCTACTTAGTGCCCAAAGTCAAAGCAGCGGTAGACTTTTTGGTTGAGAGAATAAAAACTAGCTATAGTTGACTGACTATAAAATAAATACAGTGCTACTGGAATG
>CBETCF010000272.1:0-2193 GCA_965534785.1 uncultured Psychrobacter sp. | reverse complement strand
ATGTCGATTATGCGGATAAACCGCCCAAATGTCTTCTTCAGGCTCACGGCTTTCATCAAGCAAGCTTATCAGCTCCCCTGACTCCAAATACTTTTGTACATAATAATCAGGGAGCTGTACCACTCCCAAACCCTTCAAGGCGGCATCCATCAAGCTATAACCACTGTTATAGCGCACTTTGCCGGAGACTCGAATTTTGCGCTCCTTGCCTGCCATCTTAAAATGCCAATAATCCAAGCTGCCTAGCAGACAATTATGTTCTCGTAGATCGTTAAGGCTATGCGGAAAGCCATGTTGCTCTAAATAGGCTGGTGCAGCGCAAACAAAGTTAGTGCGATAGCTGAGTTTTTTGGCCATCATAGTAGAGTCAGTGAGCTTACCGATACGAATAGCTAGATCATAACCGCCCTCAAGCAGGTCTACGGTTTGATTACTCAAAAAAGCGGTCACTTCAATGGCGCTGTGCTGTAGCATAAAATCATTGACTAATGGTAGTAGCTGCTGCTCGCCATAAGTTACTGGTGCGGTGAGCCTAATCTTGCCTTGTGGCTTAGATTGTAAGTTACTGACCGCTTGTTCGGCAGCACTCAAACCATCTAGCACCACGCGGCAATGCTCATAAAATACTCTACCCTCTTCGGTTAGCGCCACCTTACGAGTGCTACGATACAACAGCTTAGTATTGAGTCGCTTCTCCAATGCACTTACTTGCCTGCTGACTTGCGCAGTAGATAAGGCTAGCTTTTTGGCCGCTTGAGTAAAGCTCTCATATTCAGCTACGTAGACAAATTCGCTAATCCCATCCCACTGCATGATTATTACCTCTGTGTAAAATACATTTTCGATGTTAGTATATTAACACCGCTAGAGAAATAATATAAAATAGCCCTATAAATTAAAAAAGGAAAAAATTATGTCAGATGCAAATAAGCTAAATGAAAATAATAGCTCAGATAAATTTATCAAATCAAAAGCTGCTGTTGCTTGGGCAGCCAATGAGCCACTAACTATCGAAGAAGTCGATGTCATGCTGCCACGCAAAGGCGAAGTATTAGTAAAAATTCTTGCCAGTGGGGTTTGTCATACTGATGCTTTTACTTTATCCGGTGAAGATCCAGAAGGTGTATTTCCAGCGATTTTAGGTCATGAAGGTGGCGGTATCGTTGAGCAAATAGGCGAAGGCGTGACTAGCGTACAAGTCGGCGATCATGTGATCCCTCTATACACTGCAGAATGCGGCGAATGTAAATTCTGCTTATCAGGCAAAACCAACTTATGCTCTGCAGTACGTGAAACTCAAGGTAAAGGCTTGATGCCAGATGGGACTACTCGTTTTTATAAAGATGGCAAGCCAATCTATCATTATATGGGCTGTTCAACCTTCTCTGAATATACGGTCTTACCAGAGATCTCTTTAGCCAAAGTGGATAAAGACGCCCCGTTAGAAAAGGTTTGCTTGCTTGGCTGCGGCGTGACCACTGGTATGGGTGCGGTTATGAATACCGCTAAAGTTGAAGAAGGCTCTACTGTCGCTATTTTCGGTCTTGGTGGTATCGGCCTCGCCGCTATCATCGGCGCAAAAATGGCCAAAGCCAGTCGTATTATCGGTGTTGATATCAACGAAGATAAATTTGAGTTGGCCAAAAAGCTTGGCGCAACCGATTGCATCAACTCTAAAGATTATGACAAACCCATTCAGGAAGTCATCGTTGAGATGACCGATGGCGGCGTTGATTATTCATTTGAATGTATCGGTAATGTCGATGTCATGCGTTCAGCACTTGAGTGCTGTCATAAAGGCTGGGGCGAGTCAATTATCATTGGTGTCGCAGGCGCTGGTAAAGAGATCTCAACTCGTCCGTTTCAACTCGTCACGGGCCGGGTCTGGAAAGGGTCAGCATTTGGTGGAGTGAAAGGTCGCAGTGAGCTGCCCGGCTACGTGGATCGTTATTTAGCAGGCGATATTCCCTTAGAGGATTTTATTACTCACACTATGCCTATTGAAGATATTAACGAAGCTTTTGAGCTGATGCACAAAGGTGAAAGCATTCGCTCAGTGGTACATTTCGATTAATAAACTTTCTATTCGGAATTATTAAGCTACTAGTTAAATAAGCTATCTAGAAAAGGGCCGCATAATTAGATTATGCGGCCCTTTTTATTATGAATGTCCCGTCCTAGAATGAGTTGACA
>CBETCF010000271.1:0-2209 GCA_965534785.1 uncultured Psychrobacter sp. | reverse complement strand
CAAAGCTTAGATAAGCATTGGAAAGAGCATTTGACGCAAATGG
This sequence comes from uncultured Psychrobacter sp., assembly GCA_965534785.1. Classification (GTDB taxonomy): domain Bacteria; phylum Pseudomonadota; class Gammaproteobacteria; order Pseudomonadales; family Moraxellaceae; genus Psychrobacter. Next base: position 2,166 of record CBETCF010000271.1, on the reverse strand, counting down.
ATCAGCTGCGTAAAGGCATTCACTTGCGTGGTTACGCGCAAAAGAACCCAGAGCAAGAGTATAAGCGTGAATCCTTTGAGCTATTTCAGATGATGCTAGGCGCTATTAAGTCTGAGACCGTACAAGACTTATCACGAGTTCATATTCCAACTAAGGAAGAAATCGAAGCTCTAGAGGCGCAGCAACGTGCCGATGCAGAGCGTATGCAAATGCAGTTTGAGCATAAAGATGCTAGTGGCCTTGCCGGTAATGAACAACAAGCGGCCGCGCGCAATCCCAATCAAAGTCAAAGCCAAAACCAGACCCAAACCGCTCGGGCTAATGTTGCTGGTGCTACTTTAGCAGCAGGGGCTGGCGCTAATGGTATTGAGGATAATCCTTATGCTGGTATGAATATTAGCCGCAACTCGCCTTGTCCTTGTGGCTCTGGTCTTAAGTATAAGCAATGTCATGGCAAAATCTAGGCTTGATAGTGGTTTTGCAATCATTAAGCACTCATAAAACAACCCCCATAAGTTGAACATAACTTTTGGGGGTTATTTTATGAGTGAAACTTTTTGATAACTATTTTCTGCAAATTTGCTTTAATATTTGGGAAAGTATTTGCTACTATAATAGTGATGATCAATATAGATACGATACTAGTTCCACGTTAAAATATAGCATCTTTATTTAGTATCGACTATATAACCGTTAGGGTTAATGCTGCCAGTTGTTGCTTGCTTTGTAATAACAGTTTGAGAGTGACCAATTACAAATTCAGTATAGGCGGGTAGGGACGGACAGGCTATAGTATTTAACACTTCAAGCATTTTAGTATTTAATTTAGGAGAAAGGCATGAGCCTTGGATTATCAAAATCGTTACGAGCGTCTGCAGTTATGACTGGTTTATTTGCTTGTGCGATTAGCATTAGCGCTTGCCAACAAGAGCCTGAGACTGAACCTAGCTTAGAAGAGGATATTGCGACTGAGCAAGCCGTTCCTATGTCAGCGGAACCCGCAGAGCCTAACGATACCGCTGTCGCCACCGTTAATGAAGTACAGGATGATACGGTCGCTAGCGTCAATACTGGCGTAACGCAAATCACTTATTTATGTTCTCCTGAGCTAAAGGTGGAAGTCACCTATAAAGAAGATACTAACGAAGCGGTGCTTAGTACTGACCAAGGTACGGTAACCGTTAGTAAAACTAATGAAGCCACAAACCCAGAAGTGTTTGAAGGCACTACGGCGTTAAATGGCGGTGCAGGATTTACTCAGTGGCGTGTCGCGCATGAAGAGCGTGCGACTGGAGTAATGCGTACCGCTGCTGAAGACCAGTCTAGTGTTATTACTTACGAGTGTGACGAAGTCAATTAATTGTCATAAAATTGATAATAGCTTCAAAATAAAAGAGCAACACTGATCAAATCAGCGTTGCTTTTTTTATAGCTCAATTTTCTATAATCCAATTAAAGACTAGGCTGTATTCGCTAAACGGTTGTATATAAAGTTACTTATCAGTACCTTTACGATCCCGCGTATTTTCATGCTCTAAAAAGCCTTCTTCATTGACATCGAGCTCTTCGTGCTTCAATTCGACTTGAATAGTATCGGTATGAGTATGAGTGGTTTTGCTAATATCGATTTCTTGAATCGCATAAGTGTCTTTGGTAATAGTCGCGACTTGTCTTGACAGCACAATCTCGACGGGTGCATCACCGATCTCCACTTGCTTGCCATTGATAGTGACCACCGCTTTACTATCTAAAGATGGCTCAACATGGCGCAAGATGTCTGCCTCATTGAAGTTACCAGAAAGCAGATCCTGACTCTCATCATCATGATAAGCGGTAGTGACCGTAACATATTCTTCAACTAACTCAATTGGCACGTCAATGGTTCTAGTGCGACTATGCTTAGTGACGGTAACTTTACCTACATCCAAGCGCTCTTTATTAACCACTGGGCGCTCTTCTAATAACTCTAAATAGCCACTACCTTTATTTATAGTCGCTGCTGCCAAAGTATCTGCAGTTTGATTAGCGTTAATATTGTTGTCTGTGAGCGTATCAGGAGCAGGTAATTTATTCTCATCAGCGTGATCTTCTATTTTCTTATGATCGGTATTAACATTAAGATCTTTATTGGAGTCAATGCTCATAGTTATCTTCCTTATTATTTAT
>CBETCF010000270.1:0-2241 GCA_965534785.1 uncultured Psychrobacter sp. | reverse complement strand
CTGATTTATGGTCTGCCACATCAGACCCCTGAGACTTTGCATAAAACGGTGCTACGTATTATTGAAATGGCGCCAGATCGCTTATCGGTATTTAACTATGCGCACCTGCCTGAGCGCTTTAAGGCACAGCGACAAATCAAAGACGAAGATCTGCCTAGTGCCGCCAATAAGCTAACTATGCTAGGCGATACGGTTAATACGCTGACTGAAGCTGGCTATCAATATATCGGTATTGACCATTTCGCGCTACCTGATGATGAGCTGGCCATAGCCCAGCGCGAAGGCAAGCTGCATCGCAACTTCCAAGGCTATACCATCATGGGTGACTGCGATTTATTAGGCTTTGGGGTCTCCTCTATCAGCCAAATTGCTAATAGCAATAACCGCTATATCTTACAAAACCATACTGATTTACAAGTTTATCAAGACAATATCAATGCTGCGCTTAGTAATCCTAACGTCTTGCCAGCGGTAAAAGTCATTAAGACTTCTATCAAAGATCGTCTGCGTGAATATGTGATTATGAACCTGTTATGTCATGACTATATTGACTTTAAAGACGTCAATAGAAAGTTCGGTATCGATGCTATTACCTACTTCATTAGTGAGATTGAGCAGCTTGGCGACATGCAAGCCGACAAGCTTATTGATATGGACGCGGCTGGTATTCGTATTTTACCTAAAGGTCGTTTTTTGGGTCGTAACGTCGCGATGGTATTCGATGAATATCTGGAGAAAAAACATAAGAATCGCTTTTCTAAAGTGATTTAGTCGTAGGGTGCGTTAAACTAATCAGGAAGACCTCAATATTGAGGTCTTTTTTATGTATAAGATAATATGATAGGTAAATAACAGGTTAAGTTATTCGCTAGGCATCACTAGATATAATCTATTAGCATCAACTAAGGTTTTATCACTATCCAAGTACTTCTGCTCAACGAGATGATCTAATTTATTGATAGTCGTATTATTAATAGTGAGGTCGCTTATAGAAGCGCCCTCAGCATCGGTTATAGCAAAGTCATCATCATTTAACAAACCAAGCGAGCCATCTTGACGTAGCCATAAGCCTTCGAGTTTATCATGTGGATAGTCTAGTTCTGCGAGCACATCAACGACTAACGATTTTTTGACAGGTTGAATAGTATTTTTTGCCAAAACTTGCCAAGCTTCCTCACTAGTTAAAAACTGCTCAAGCGTTTGTTGGTTAATTAGTAACCCTAAGTTTTCATCCTTCGTAATACTAAGGTTATCATTTTTTGTAACTTCCTCTCTTTCATCAAGCGCTTCAATATCCGTAGCTTGCGAGATATCAATTTTATAAATATATTTCTGTGCCTGATTATCTTGTAGAGGCATCTTACGATCGTGTTCAATGACATAAAACTCATAGCTGCTTATAGCAGCGATACCCGAAGTAACGTGCTTGGCAGTATTCAGACGATATAGATACTGGGCAATCTGGCCAGTGACTAGATTAATGGTCACTATACGGGTCAAATCTGAGCTGCGGCTTGCCTTGTCAGGATTGTCCATAGCCGACTCCATCACGCCAACTAAAGTCGTCTGGTCAGGAGTAATGGTTAGGCTTTCCATACCTCGATTGGCACGGCGGTTAGTAAATTCTGTCGGTAATAATAACCTTTTACCATCGATGATAATGGTATTACGCTCATCATTGGCGAAAGGATTGATACGAGCCAGCTCCACCCCTTCATTATCATAATGAACAAGGTGCGGGCCGTACTCATCACTGATCCAAAAGCTGCCATCATTGAGCACGGCTAACCCTTCAGGATCGAGACCATTGATATCGGTTTTAATTGGATTATTACTCTCATCAAAGGGCTGCTCAGGATTCACAAGCATCAGCTGTCCATCGACATCATAAGGTATCTCATTAGTACCACCCAATGCCTTGGGGTTGGGCAGACCAGTGATAGGCGTGCCTTGTGAGTCTTTGAGTAAAATCTCTTTTACTTGCGCAATCTGCCCATCGGCTTGTAGCTCGAATAAGCCAATACGCGGCGTATAGTCTGGTAATAGGAATAGCTTACCAGCACCAGCCTCTCCTTCAAAATCAGCATTAGGCCCACGATCCGTGAGTGCATAGAACTGATTAGGGTTAGTAGGATGAGCCGCTGCATCTGAGCCATAGCCACCATTACGAATCTCTAGCTTTTTATCTGGAAAAGCGGCATTGGTAAATTGCTTGCTTAGAACGCTATAAGGCAGTGGACT
>CBETCF010000269.1:0-2252 GCA_965534785.1 uncultured Psychrobacter sp. | reverse complement strand
ATCGATGACACGCCCTTATTGCTATACAATTACACTTCTATCATACTCGCTACTCTCAACATCCCATATCCATAAAAAGTCCAATACAAGGTCATGCTATGAGCGATCCGAAAAAAGTTAATAATGAGCCTTTTGATGAAGAGATTATTGAGCAGCAACCTATCTCTATTAAGTCTTGGGGCCAAAAGCTATTAGTCGCGCTGCTTTGTATAGCAAGCTTTTATGGCGGTTGGAAATCTTATGAGTCTAATATGGCTAATGAGTGTTATGCCAGTGGTGGTCAAGTGGTTGAAGGTGAACGAACTATTATTTGTGAATTGCCTTGATCAATTGGTAGTTGATTTTGGCACTCTTATTTTATGATTATATTGATTCAATAGGATTAGTTAAAAAGCTATGCTACAACTGACTTTCTTGGGTACTTCAGCAGGCGTCCCTACCAAGCAGCGCAACGTCACTGCTCTAGCAGTTGAATGCTTAAACCCTTATCAAAACTCAAATAGCGCTCAGCAAAACAAAAAAGGTCGGCCTTGGGTTTTGATAGATTGCGGTGAAGGCACTCAGCAGCAATTGCTACATACTAAGCTATCGCTACATCAGCTAGTCGCTATTTGTATTACTCATGTCCATGGTGATCATTGTTATGGTTTGCCAGGCCTTTTGGCTAGTGCGGCTATGTCGGGACGTACTACTCCTTTAACTATCATTGCCCCAAAAGCTATTACTCATTACCTTGAAGCAGTAAAGTCTACCACTGAGTTGCATTTTTCTTTTGCTATCGACTTTATAGCGACAGAAGATATTTTGTCTAATAAAAATACAAGCGCTTGCGATAATAAGCAAAGCAATAATGATAAAAATGATAGTAGCGAAAGGGCTGATCATAAAATAACGATAGCATTAGATAACCAGCATAGCCTAGATATCGATATAACTAAGCTATCACATCGAGTGCCTTCACACGCATTTGGCATTACTCAGACCGTTAGTCAGCGGGTACTAAATACTGATAAATTAGAGGCGCAAGGTATCCCTGCCAGTAAACTATGGGGTGAGCTGCAACAAGGTAAAGATGTCTATACTGACGAGGGACAGCAGCTGCTATCTATCGACTATGTATATAATAATAAGTTGCGTACGCGGATAGTAGTTGCTGGCGACAATGATACGCCAGCTTGCTTAAGCGCTGCTGTAAAAAACACTGATTTGCTAGTACATGAAGCCACTTACACTTCTGATGTTTTAGCTAAAATTCAAAGCAATAATCCTGACTTCGATCCAATGCATAGCAGTGCTGAGCAAATCGCTGCATTTGCTCAGGATATTGGCATTAATAATCTAATATTGACCCATTTTAGTGCTCGTTATCAGAGTTTTGATAATCCGCAGAGCAGTACTGCTAATATGGGCCATATTCGCTTAGAAGCTGAAAGTGCGTATCAGGGTAATCTGTGGCTAGCAGAGGATTTCGCCCAATTTAGAGTCAATGGTGCAGACACTGAAGTCGAATATTTAGGCTCAGCATGCAAACCCTAAGACTCATTATCATCAGCTGCTAACTGAATTTTACCTTGCCAATAGCGACTAAATTGATAAGCGATACGCCCCGAACGCCCGCCGCGCTGTGAGGCCCAACGTAGCGCTTCAGCTCTGATGTCGTCAGGCAGCTCAATACCATCAAGCTTATCAGATTCAATGTTATCAGGTTGATTGCTATATTTAACGTCATCTATTCTTTGCTGCATATTAATGGGCGCTAAACTCAAGTAATGCTGCACAATTTGCAAATACGTTTGCTGATTCATTGGATAAAAAGATAGCCATAGCCCAAATCTATCTGATAACGATACTGTTTCATCGATAGTTTCATAAGGATTGACCTCATCGGTCTGGCCATTATAAATATTAAGATTGTCTTTCATTAGTTGCGGCAATAAATGACGACGATTACTGGTGGCATAAACCAGTAGTTTGTCCTGTTCAGAATCAAGCGAGCCATCTAGCACGCTTTTAAGGGTGCGATAACTCTCATCCTGACCGTTAAAAGCCAAATCATCGCAGTACACGACATAACGGCAATGACTATCAGCCGGTAGCTCGTTGATAGCGGCACGAATCTTGTCTAATACTTGTAGATCATCACGCGCAATCTCAATAATACGTAACCCTTCGCTATGATAAGCTTGGAGCAAGGCGCGAATTAATGAGGATTTACCCGCACCGCGAGTACCCGTCATTAGTACGTGATTGGC
>CBETCF010000268.1:0-2291 GCA_965534785.1 uncultured Psychrobacter sp. | reverse complement strand
ATCGATAAAATCATAGTGGGGGTAGATAACGCCCAGCAGTTGCAACAGATCATTACTGCCATCGATAGGCCTATGATAGCTATTCCTGACTTCCTACAGTCCGCAGATGAAGGTTTGCTTAATCCATCGAGGTGGCAGCTATGACATTGAAATTGGGCGTTATAGGATCATCTGAGGGCAACGGCCATCCTTACTCATGGAGCGCCATCTTTAATGGTTATGATTCAGCGGAAATGGAAAACTGTGGCTATCCTGTGATACCGCGTTATTTAGAGCAGCAGAAATGGCCTGCGAGTCAAATTAGTGGCGCTAGAGTTACCGCGGTATGGACACAAGATATAGCGCTCTCTAAGCACATCGCCAAAGCGGCAAGAGTCGAGCAAGTCGTCTCTTGCTACGCGGATATGATTGGACAAGTGGACGCTATTCTTTTGGCGCGTGATGATGCTCATAACCATTTGCGGTTTGCCGAGCCCTTTTTAACAGCAGGCTTACCTATTTATATAGACAAACCCATTGCTTTATCCATTGATGATTTAAATCAGCTTTATGCTTTAGAGAGATACCCCGGTCAGATTTTCACCTGCTCAGCGCTCAGATACAGCGAGCAGTTAGTCCTGACTACGGCGGATAGGCAAAGTCTAGGAGATATCAAACAGATTGCAGCCTTTACCCCAAAATCATGGTCTAAATATGCCGTTCATATCATTGAACCTGTGCTAAATATGCTGTCCAAGGGAGACGAGCCAATCGAGATGACCGCTCCTATTACCAATAAAGATGATAGCTCAGGTAGTCTGAAGGTTTTTTGGAGCAGTGGCGTACAGACTAGTTTTTTTGCGCTGGGTGAGGTGCAAAGCCCAATCTTTATTAGAGTATTTGGTACTAGTGGTTGGAAAGACTTTACCTTTACCGATTCATTCTCAGCTTTTAAAGCCGCTTTGCAGGCTTTTATACAGGGTGTCTCAGACAAGACGGTAATGTCAGATAGAGCATTTAATACTAAGGTGGTGCAACTGCTTGAGAGAGGTTGCCAATGACAGCGACGATCTTGATCACTGGTGGTACCGGTAAGTTTGGCAGGCAGTTCGTTAAGCATTTTGCCAATAAAGGCTGGCAGGTATTATTTACCACTACTTCTCAAAACAATGCCGATAGTTTAATAAAAGAGCTGGCTGACGACAGTTGTTTGATACCGCTTATAGTAGATTTTACTCAGCCACAAGCAGTACCAGATCTTATTAAGCGTATTCAAAATACTGGCTATAGCATCAATCACTTAGTAAATAATGCGCGTAGTTTATTGTTTTTGCAGACAGACTCATTAGGTCAGACTAGTCGCGAAGACTTTTTGGCTGAGTATTTGCTAGATGTGGTGGTGCCTTATGAGTTATCAATAGGGCTGTTCAATATGCAGCCAGACGAGTTAAGCACCATTACTAATATAGGTTCGCAATACGGTATCGTCGCTGCCAATCCCGCTTTATACGAAGATTATCCAAGGCAGTCGCCTATTCAATACGGGGTTGCCAAAGCGGCATTGATACATTTAACTAAGGAGCTAGCGGTACGCTTTGCCGACTTTGATATAAGGGTTAATTGTATTGCTTACGGCGGTGTGAGCGGGCGTGTCGATGATAGCTTTGAAGCTAGATATGCAAAGCTTACGCCAAGTGGTCGTATGCTATCGGAGTCCGAAATCATAGGACCTCTAGATTTTTTAGTTTCAGATAACTGCAAAGCTATCAATGGTCAAACCATCCAGGCTGATGGGGGGTGGACATTATGGTAAAGGGTAGAATTGCCATTATTCCTGCTCGCGGCGGTTCAAAACGAATCCCGAATAAAAATATAACTGATTTTAATGGTCAGCCAATGATTGCATGGACGATTAAAGCGGCGATAGAGTCTAAACTGTTTGATCGCATTTTGGTCTCTACCGATGACGCAAGGATAGCTGAGGCATCTATTAGCGCTGGTGCTGAAGTGCCTTTTCTCAGAACAGACTGTGCGGATGATTATGCTACCGTAAGCGAAGCCACTATTTTTGCTCTAAGGCAAGCTATGGCTCATTGGCAAGAACAATACCAAGTGGTGGTGCAGTTAATGGCTAATTGTCCACTGCGCACCAGTGAAGATATAAAGACATTGGTTTCGGTATTTGAGACAAGGCAACGCAGCGCTCAGATCAGCTGCTTTGAATATGGCTGGATGAATCCGTGGTGGGCGGCGAGCCTTGATGAGACAGGTAGACCTGCGCAGATTTTTTCTAAAACCTTGACTCAGCGCTC
>CBETCF010000267.1:0-2305 GCA_965534785.1 uncultured Psychrobacter sp. | reverse complement strand
AAGTTGATGCCCGAAAAAGCCGATCATAGAGAGCCAGTGGTCAGTCCAGAGCAAGATAAAACCACCACTACCGCGCTACAAGAAGAAGCGGATCCAGATGTATTACGCGCTAAACAAGCAGCTACAGCACAGTTCTCAGGCACGGCTAATTTAGGCCAAGGTCGTGATTTAGGAACGACTGGTAATAACGCCATGGATCAAGCGATTGATAACCCAGCGACTACGGGACAAAGTGAGAAGAAAGCTAGCGGCGGTTGGTTTATTTGGGTGTTTATTGCCATTCTTATTATCGCTATAGCGCTATGGTTGTTCAACATGGGCGGCGCTTAGTAAGTATTTACTACCCTTTTAGCCTAAAAGCCGATAATGTCAGCAAGTTTTGTTATCATGTATAATTATAATGGCGAGCCTAACAATGGCTCGCTTTTAATTAGCAATAAGCTGTGTTTACTATAGCGGTAACGCTTACTGTTTTGATCGCTAATTATCTACTGCCAAGTTATCAAGCTTGCTTTTATTAATACTGATGATATTAATTCCCTCACTTTTTATCCCTACCGCGCTCAGAGACACTTTAATATGATGACCTTTGAAGAGTACAACGCCTTTAAAAATAAAGGTTTTAGCCATGCGCCCCTTGTCAAAAAGCGCTTGATGGACGCACAAACGCCCGTATCTGTCTTTTCTAAAGTACGAGATTTGAGTGGCTCTGCTTATCTATTTGAGTCGGTAGTAGGCGGTGAGCGTTGGGCGCGGTTTTCGATGATTGGCTTAGGCAGTGATCTGATATTGCAATACGCTGATGGCAATATGACTATTAAGCAAGACGATCAGATTAATGTCGATGCTGTTGATGATCCATTCGACTATATTCGCAAACTGATGGCCGATTATAAAATGCCAACAGTGGAAGATATCCCCTCATTACCAAGCTTTAGTGGTGGCTTAGTCGGTTATTTTGGCTATGACATGGTACGAGTCATTGAGCCGAGCGTTGGCTTGTCTGATGCTCCAAACCCGATGACTTTGCCTGATATGTGGCTAATGCTGTCGATGAGTGTGATTGTTTTTGATAACTTAGAAAATACTTTGTCTATCATTGTCTACGCTGATTGTAGCGATGAAGAGGGCTATGGTGCAGCGATTCGCGAGCTGGAAAAAATAGAAGATAAGTTGGGTGAGATGCCGGATCTGAGCGCGCCTATTATGCCAACACCCAAGTTTGTCTCACAAACCGGTGAGGAAAAATACTGCAGCGATGTGAATAAAATCAAAGAGTATATCTATGCTGGCGATGTGATGCAGGTGGTTCCTGCGCAGCGTCTAACGGCTGATTATAAAGGCGATTCGTTAGCAGTATATCGCGCGCTAAGGTTCCTCAATCCCTCACCTTATTTGTTTTTAGTCCACGGTTATACCTTAGATGATCATAAGCGTTTTGACATTATCGGCGCATCCCCTGAGATTTTATCGCGTATTGAAAATGGTAAGGTTACTGTGCGTCCCTTAGCCGGTACGCGTAAACGCGGACAAGATGAGGCTGAAGATTTAGCTTTAGAAAAAGAGTTACTTTCAGATACTAAAGAAATCGCTGAGCATCTAATGTTAATTGATTTAGGGCGTAATGATATCGGCCGCGTTTGCGAGTATGGCAGTGTTAAAGTTACCGAAAAAATGTTCATCGAGCGCTATTCACAAGTGATGCATATTGCCTCTAATGTAGAAGGTACTGTACTCCCTGATAAAGACGCGCTAGATGTCTTTTGTGCCACTTTCCCAGCGGGTACATTATCTGGCGCTCCTAAGATTCGCGCCATGCAAATCATTGATGAGGTCGAACCAGTACGCCGGACCGTATTCGGCGGCTCAGTGGGCTATCTAGGCTGGCATGGCAACATGGATACCGCTATTGCTATTCGTACAGCAGTAATGCGCCGCGGTAAGATACATATTCAAGCAGGGGCAGGGGTAGTTGCCGATTCAGTACCAGAAGCAGAATGGGATGAAACCAACAAAAAAGCTTTAGCGCTAGTTAAAGCGGTAAAAATGGCTTGTGATGGACTAAGAATTCGTTAAATATGCTCTGAATAACTTCTTTCTTTATCCACCAAAAGATTGAGAGTAAAATAAGAATGGTTATTCTCAATAAAAAATAGCAATATAATCAATGTGCTAAGATTTAATTTTAAAGTATTAGTAAAAAAGTCGAAAAAGGGCTTGCGTTCCCTCTAATATTTGATAGAATACACCCCACTTTGAGAGAACAAGCCGACTTAGCTCAGTTGGTAGAGCAACTGACTTGTAA
>CBETCF010000266.1:0-2318 GCA_965534785.1 uncultured Psychrobacter sp. | reverse complement strand
TTTTACAAAATCGACATACACTGCCATACCCTCTTTTCCTATATATATTCTTTAACATTTTAGCGCAGAAGTCTCCCACCTCTAAGGTGGTGAGATGAATGCGTATTTACAAGCCTTGGATTTATTGCTAGACTTCAACCAAGGCCAGCATTTCAGACCTTTAGAGTAATCTAATAACATCATCGTTAGTCTGTGTCCGAGTTGCTTGAAAACAGCAATAACTGTGAACCGTCGGTGCGACGGGGATAGCTCGGTAAATTTGCCTAACCGCTACTACAGAACATCGTAGATAAGTATGGGTATTACCCAAGAAACCGCCACCTCTTTAGGTGGTCGGTAGTTCATTATGCTACTGTTCCAATAATATCAAAACATCCTATTCAGCTCTTATCACTGAGTAGGAGGTTATCAAATGATTAGCTCTTTATTTTAGCGCGGCAGTAACTTTAGCTAGCATCGGTGGCACATCATGCTTATCAGTCATTACCTCAAGCATGATAAGCTTATCGGTAGTGGCTACCGCTTTTTTGAGCGCCTCTTTTAGCTCACCCGGGGTTGCTACTTTTAGAGACAAGCTATTGTCTTTATTAGCGCCAAATGCTTGCGGCATGAGCTGCCAATCACAGGCAGGAATGTCGTTATAGCGTTGATTCTCACCATGAATAGCCCGTTCAACGGTATAGCCACTATTATTGATCAGTACAATTATCGGATTGGTGCGCTGTTCTAGCATGACGGCTATCTCTTGAATAGTTAGCAGCGCTGAACCATCACCGATGAGTAGCATGCTACGCTTATGCTTTGAGGCTACACTAGCGCCAAAACTAGCTGGTAGGGTATAACCAATTGAGCCCCACATCGGCTGACCATAACAAGTCACGCCATCTGGCAAGCGCACATCACTAATACCAAAATAAGAAGTTCCTTGATCGGCAAAAACGACGTTATCCGCTTGCAAGTGCTCAGCAATGATATGCCACAAATCCTCTTGACGAATAGCCTCATTGTCAGCGCCTTGTTGTTCAAAGGGATGTACTTCTCCACTTAGAGGTTTCGGCGTGATTTCAATACCTGAAGTCATCACTTCGTGCAATGCTTGCAAGGAATCCTTGAGCGCAATAGGCGCAAAGTTCTGTCCGCCAATACTTGCCCGCTCATAATGCAAATCAACGACTACCTTTTGATCAATATCTTGGCTAAACCCTGCGGTAGTGGTGTCAGTAAACTGCACACCAATTTTAATCAAGCACTCACAGTTCTCAACCGCATCTTTGACCACCGGTCTTGAGGCATCACCGGCATAAGTTCCTGCCCAACGCTCGCCTTGTTCATCAAGCAAGGTCTTGCCCCATGATAGCGTGGTATAAGGCACTTCGGTATCCGCAATCAAAGCTTTTAGCTCATTTTGCAACCCTAAACGATGCACCATCAAATCTGCAATTATAGTCGTGGTCTTATTCGGTAGAAAGTCTACCAGAGATTCTTTAAAGGCCTCTAGCGCAGCTTGGCTAGTGATATCCTCAGCGCTATCATCAAGCTTAGTAGTCGGCGGATAAATTGGCAAAGCAGCGACATCAGGAGATAGCATCAAATAACCGGGGCGATGCTTTTTGAGTATCATACGTATCACCCTATCAATCTCAGACGCCGCGTTCTCAGCGGTGATCTGTGCGCGCGCAACAGTGACAGGTTCGACCATTTTTATAAAATGATTAAAGGTGCCATCTCCTAAGGAATGGTGCAAACGACGCTTATCGTGTTGTTGCTTAATCGTTGGTGTTCCTACTATCTGTAGCACAGGAACGTACTCAGCAAAAGAGCCTGCCATAGCGTTGATAGCGGATAACTCCCCTACTCCAAAGGTCGTCACTAAGGCGGCAAAGCCACGCTCACGCGCATAGCCATCAGCAGCATATCCGGCATTGAGCTCATTAGTATTACCTACCCAGCGCAGCTTATCAGATTCAATAATATTATCGAGATAAGCTAAGTTATAGTCTCCAGGCACACCGAACACTTCGGTAGCTCCTGCTTCGGCGATACGATCAAATAGATAGTCGGCGATGGTATAAGGTTTAGTCATTGTATTATTTGTCATTGTTATCTTCCTTTATAGGTATTTACAGTAGTAGCGCTCAAGCAAACTTATTTTTAGCGTTTTTTTGTGCTTATTATTCAAATAAGCTATCACACTGACAACACTATTGGCGCTTGGTTTTACAAAATTAGAACCTATGCACTGCCTTGGTTTACCATTAAATCGCTAACAGTAAAAAGCCACTACCTACAATGCTGTAGATAGTGGCTGGTATAACTAT
>CBETCF010000265.1:0-2324 GCA_965534785.1 uncultured Psychrobacter sp. | reverse complement strand
TCATTATCGAGGTGGGATTTTTTTGACTAAATATAATAAATCCAATGTTAAAGTTAAGCAGAAAGCACTCTGCGCGCAATATCTTTATAGACCTGTGACTCTAGACGCGGACCAAACTGTTGGATCACTTGCGCGGATATTTCGCCAGCTAGACGCCCACACTCAGGTAAGGAGTAATGCTGAGATAATGCGTACAAAAAAACACCTGAGTAGTTATCACCAGCGCCATTAGTATCTATAACATCGATTACTTTGGGCGTAGGCACTTCATAAACCGTCACCTCTGTCTGATTATCAGGCTTGTGAGCGATAATAGTATCGTTAGCGCTGTCAGTTACCACAGCGATTTGACAGTAGTCGAGCAGGGCACGAGCCGCGGCTTTAATCTGCTTCTTCTCTGTGAATAGCTTGGCTTCTTCGCTATTACAGAATATCACGGCGACTTTATTACCAAGCATATTGAGCAAGCCCTCTTTAGCGAACTTCACTACCGCAGGATCTGCGAAACTTACTGCAATCTTGGCATTATGAATACCCGCTTGATGACGAAGTTTGGTCATAGCCGGTTGAATGGCTGCAGACATGGCTAGATAGCCCTCTAAATACAACCAATCTGCTTCTATTAAAGCCTCAAAGTTGACATTCTCCTCGCTGATATCAGCAGAGGTGCCTAGATAAGTCTGCATAGTGCGCTCGCCATCCTCAGTGACTGCAACCACACAGGAGCCCGTTACCCCGCCAGCATGAATAGACTGCTTTGAGGTCGCTACCCCTGCCTTATTTAGATCTTGCAAATAAAACTGACCCGGCTCGTCATCACCCACGCGGCACGCATAAAAAGGCTTGCCTCCTAAGCTGGCAAAAGCATACATAGCATTAGCCGCTGAGCCACCACCGGCCTGCTTTGACGGCTCAATATTGACCAATTGAAAGTAAGCAAGCAATTGCTGCTGCTCTGTAAACTGCGCTAGCGTCATATTACCTTTGGTTAATGCCGTCTCCTCTAATTCGGCATCGCTCAACTCATATTCATGATCCACTAAAGCGTTACCTACTGCTATTACATCGTACATGGCTGACTTCTCCTAAATGAGCTAAAATTTGTATTCTAAGATATGTACTTTAAAATCAGTCTCTCAAACCACTGTTATAAAAATAGCTATGTTATGCCTGCAGTTCCAGTAAGCGCTGATATAAGGCATTCTTTTTGACCCCAGTTAGGTCAGCGGCTAAAGTCGCGGCTTTTTTTACTGATAAATCCTCTAGCAGCCGCTTTAGTAGTCCGTCATGGACACTAATGTCATCGCTATCTTGGACGCTAGCTTCTCCTGCGACCACTACTACGATTTCACCGCGTTGTTGATTGTCATCGGCTTTGACGAACTCAACCAACTCAGCAAGCGTCGTTTTATGTACCGTCTCAAAAGTTTTGGTTAATTCACGACAAAAAGTTGCTTCGCGATCAGCACCAAACACGGCAGCCATATCAGTTAAGCTTGCTATAATACGATGCGGAGCTTCATAAAATATTAAGGTTTCAGTACGCAATTTTAGCGCTTCTAGCTGCTTTTGACGACCATGAGTTTTGGCATTCAAAAAGCCAATGAAGCTAAAGCGATCAGAGGGCAGGCCAGCTACCGATAATGCGGCAATAGCGGCTGAAGCGCCAACGATAGGCGAGACGGTGACTCCTGCTACATGAGCGGCTTGTACCAACTGATAGCCTGGATCACTAACTAGTGGGGTACCAGCATCACTGATTAGCGCCACTGAATGACCTTGTTGAATCATCTCAATAATTTTAGGGGTTTGAATAGCGCTATTATGTTCGTGATAGGCCCAAAGTTTATTATGGCCTTTTTTATTAGAGTCGCTGTCTAATAGCGCCTCTGTTTTAGCCGCTATTTCATCATCTGACGGGTTATTACGGTCATCGTTGGCTTTGTCAGCTTTAGTATTTATACCAAAATGTGACAACAGCTTTCCTGAGGTACGAGTATCTTCGCAGGCGATGATAGCGACTTGCTTTAGCGTCTCAATCGCGTGCGGGGTCATGTCGGCCATATTGCCAATAGGGGTAGCCACGATGTATAAACATGCTGGCATCTTCGTAGGGGTAGACATGAAAACCTCAAACCTTAATTATAATAAAGAAGTTAGAAACACATAAAGGTAGACTATTTGGCAAGTTGCGCATTTATTGAGTAACTAGTGCATTTAAGTAAGTGTCATTAATAATAGCATGCGCCAAAAACCTAGCTAGTTTAGCATGTTGTGCTATGATAATTCTGAAATGTTGAGCAGACTGATTAGCGCTATGGTAG
>CBETCF010000264.1:0-2373 GCA_965534785.1 uncultured Psychrobacter sp. | reverse complement strand
TCATCAGCGGTCATGGCAAAGGCTTCATAAAGCTCACAGCTTCTAGCATCGCCATTATCACAAGCTAGTGTAAACCATTCTAATGCTTTGTCGCTATCTTGCTCAACGCCATAACCGCCGGCATAGAATATACCCATGTTGCGTTGACCGTGCGCACTCTGTTGCGCGGCTGATAGCTGTAATAGCGCAAACGCTTTATCAAAGTCTTGCGGCACGCCCATACCCATAGTGTATAGCACCGCCATATTATTCTGACCGGTGGCATCGCCTTGGTCGACTGACTGTTGTAGTAGCTCAACGGCTTTGACATAATCGAGCTCAACCCCTTGACCACTAGCGTAGGCCCAACCCAGTCCGGCTTGCGACGTCGCATCACCTTGATCGGCGCCCTTTTGATACCATTCAGCGGCTTTGCTGTAATCTTGCTCAAGGAAGGTGCCGCTTTCATAGAAATAGCCAATATTATTTTGCGCGCTAGATTCACCTTGATCGGCGGCTTTTTGATACCAGTCATAAGCTTTGGCATAATCTTGCTCGACCACTACGCCCTCATCGTAAATCACCCCTAAGTAGTTTTGGGCCGTCGCATCGCCTTGGATAGCGGCGTTTTGGATAAGCAAAAAGGCTTTATCATAGTCTTGTTCCACACCTTGACCAGTATAATATAACCAGCCAAGCGCTCCTTGACCCAAAGCACTGCCTTGATCGGCAGCATATCCATACCACTCAGCGGCTTGGCTATAATCTTGCTCGACGCCTAGTCCCGACTCATACATCAAGCCTAAATTATACTCGCCCGAAGCATCGTCCTGCATAGCCGCTTGTCGAAACCATGAGTAGGCCTCGTCATAATCTTGAGCCACGCCTGTACCTTCATAGTACATAGTACCTAGGTTATTCTGCGCCAATACCTCGCCTTGAATGGCGGATTTTTGATATAGCTCAACGGCTCTGGCGGTGTCCTGCTTGACGCCTCTACCCTGTTCATAGAGCACTCCCATACTGTACTGAGCGATGATATCGCCTTGTTCAGCTGCGCTTTGAAACCACTGAGCGGCCAGCACATCATCTTGTTCAACCCCAGTGCCCATCTCGTACATGAGTGCCAAGTTCTTCTGCGCTAATGGATTGCCTTGCTCAGCAGATTGGCGATACCAGTAGGCGGCTTTGACAAAGTCCTGTTCGATGCCATCGCCAAAATCATACATCAAACCCAAATTATTCTGCGCGGCAGAGTCGCCTTGTACGGCTGATTTTTGATACCATTCGACGGCTTTTGCACTATCCTGCTCGATGCCGTTGCCTCTGTGGTACATCATTGCTAGATTATACTGAGCGGATGACCAGCCTTTAGTCGCTAGGGCTTCGGCTGACATCAAGCTATTTGCCTGCGCAGAATTTGCGAGTGCAAATGCTAGGCTTAAGACTATTACCTTATAAGCAAGTTTTGGATTTAGTAGTGATGCTTTCATTTTTCTCTCTAAAAGTAATAGCGTAGCATTGATTGTACTTTTAACCTGTCTGTTATTGCCTACCATACTAGAGATGAGTACCTATGGGTATACTCCACGCTCACAATGTTCGCATTTATTAAGCTAGCTACCAGTGATACTATAGATTTACTCATAAAAGGTAATATAAAAATATGACCGTCCATCAAGCACAATCTAAGCTTAACGACGTGTATAACTTCCTAATATCTTTTCAAGGCATGATTGACCCCGACAATATCAGATTTAGTCGTTGGTTGAGAGAGGCTCAAGCATTACGCAAAACTAATCCTGCTAAAGGCTTTCTCATGGAAGCTCTAGTATACCGTGCTCAGGGTAAGCTTGATCAGGCTGTTGATAGTGCCAAAAAATCCTATCGATTAGATAAGGCAGTCGCTTGCAATGATTATGCGAAGATTTTATCCAATGCCGGACAATTTGAGAAAGCGGTAAAATTAGCCCTAATAAACCTACAGGAAGATAGTTCCAATATTCATGCCTTAAATAGGTTAATTATCGATTCCTCTATCACTATGGATAAACAGGCTTTGTCAGAAGGTTTAGCACTATTTAAAGATCCTAGTAAAAAGTATAAAAACTTATCGCACTTGG
The DNA here is from genome assembly GCA_965534785.1 of uncultured Psychrobacter sp. GTDB lineage: Bacteria > Pseudomonadota > Gammaproteobacteria > Pseudomonadales > Moraxellaceae > Psychrobacter. Next base: position 271 of record CBETCF010000264.1, on the reverse strand, counting down.
CCTACAGTAATTCAGAGAATCTTGATGCAAGAACATCAGCTTTAGAGCAGGCAAAGGTTACACTTGATACCTTTGTCGCGGTCTCGTCCATAGCCACTAGAGCTTTAAATGCCAACTACTTAGGCAACAGTCAAACTGAGATGTCTATTCAGCAGAACGAAGTGGGCAGGTTTGTGACTATAGATGAAAAAGTAGCAAATGTTGATAATAGCGACTGCTTTGTCATTCATGATGAATACATTGATAACCTAATTGATAGTGAATTATCTTT
>CBETCF010000263.1:0-2381 GCA_965534785.1 uncultured Psychrobacter sp. | reverse complement strand
TTCAAATCGACATCATTGAACCATTGCATGATAGTCACTGCCAGAGTGGGCGGCGTGTTGGGACCTAAGATTAATGGCATCTCGACACTGGCGCTGGCATAAGCTAGTACTGCTAGGATAGGTAAGCGCAGTAGCGGATATAGCACCGGAAACACCGCTTTAAAAAAGGCGGTAAAAGGGTAGTAGCCTAGATTGAGCGCGACTTTATAGTTTAGACGTAAGATTTTACCCAGCTCCGGCTGTGCTAACGCGCCTAATGACATCAATAATAAAAAAGGCAGCTCTTTGAGCACTAGCCCTAAGATGATGCTGATACCATAAGGATCGTGCGGAAATATCCCTTGCGGTGCGAGCTCCCAACCACTAAGCCATGGCGATAATAACCGCGCAATCATGCCGGAGGGCGCAATCAAAAATCCAACCGCAATCGCGGCGGCGGCATGGGGAATGACTAAAATAGGGCTAAGCAAACGCTCAATACGCGCCAGCCAAACACTATTAAAGAAAGCTGCCAATATCATCAGCATACTGACAAAAGCGAGCAGGGTACTGATCAGTCCAGTGGCGACACTCAGAGCAATCATTTGCGTGAGACCAGGCGTTTGCCATAATGCCTCAAATCCCTGTAGACCAAAGGTAGTTTGCCCGATAGCCGGTATCCAACCAAAGGCTGGCAACAGCACGCTTATTAGGCCGCCAAGTACTGGCAGTAGCAATATTATCAATAAAAACTTTGGGCTAAGGCTGACTATACGGGTAAATAAGTCAGCTTTATGAGGCTTATAGGAAATAAGGCCATTAGCATTTGTAGTCTGAGTATTTGATTTTTTAGCGTTTGGTTTTTTGTTGTTAGATTGGTGTGGATCGTTTGAGGGTTGGCTCATTCGCTGACTCCATAGCGTGTCTGCCAACCTTGCATAATGGCATCGACCCAACTCGGATGTGGCTCACTAACGGTGCGTTTGATCGCATCAAAAGCTAGGGCGCTCGGATGTGGTTGCGTCGTTTTGAATAATGCTTGCTGCTCTAGGCTAAGCGTAGCGGGTACTAACACCGTCTTGTCGCCCCAAACGCTAGGATTTTGTTTATGCGCTTGTGCCTCAGGACTTAATAAAAAGTTAGCCACCAATTGCGCCGCCTCAGGATGACTGGCGTTATAAGGAATAGCGACAAAATGAGTGTTACTCAAACTGCCATCACTCATAGCATAGCTACGAATACTCGGCGGTAAGTCATAACGCTGCACGGCTGCTGGCACTTCAGGGCCTGAGAAGGTAAAGGCTAAGCTGAGCTCAGTATCATCGACTAGCCGGCGCATCTGCGCGCCACTTTGCGGGAATTGTTTGCCGGCACGCCATAGTGTTGGATGTAGCGTGTCTAAGAAATCCCATAGCGGATTCAGTACCAAGTCTTGATTGGCTGCGCTAACCGGTTGATCTAACGCGGCTCTGATATTGCTGCCAGTCTCAGCATCGTTTTGCTCATGCAGCATTACCAAAGCATATTTCAAAAAGCTCATACCCAGAAAGTCAGGTGGCTTAGGATAACTAAAGCGTCCAGGATTTTTCGCTGTCCAACGGGCAAGTTCTGCTAAAGTGGCTGGCGGCTGCGTCAACGCCAAACTATCATAATAAAAGGTCAGCGAAGCTTGTCCCCATGGCGCTTCCATACCCTTAGTTGGCACGCCAAAATCAAGGGTCACCGCTGGATTATTCTCAGGATCAGTGAGGGTAAAGTTAGGCAGGTTATTGGCCCAATCTTTCAATAATAAGGAGTTCTCACTCATCGTGGCAAAGTTAGCGCCATTAATCCAAATCAGATCGACGCTGCCTTGCTGATTATTATTGGCAGATTTTTCTGCTAGTACGCGGCTGACTGCTTCACTCGTGTCGCTTAATTTGACATGGACTAAATTAATATTGTATTTATCTTCGACCGCAGCCGCTGCCCATTGGATATAAGCATTAATTTGCGAATCGCCGCCCCAAGTATGGAAATAGACGTCTTGGTTTTCGCCACTGTTTTGTAGCTGTTGCCATGGCGACTGAGCGTTATCGTTTGCTGCATTAGTGGTAGATGCGCTGCTTGCAGAGATACCTAGACAAAGGCCAAGCGCCATAGCGTAACTGCTATAGCGACTATATCGATATAGCTTGTTAAGCGTTTTGGGCTTGGTTAAAGCTAGCAAAGAGTTGATAACGTACATTCGCGGTTCCGTTTCTACATCAATAACAGTGATTTACGCGCTGGTGCGGTAGTTTACTTTGAATGGCTTACTCATTGTATAGTTAATCTTAAATAAAAAGAGTGCAGCTATCACAGGGTGCTACTGGTATAAATTTTCCTTGCGTGCTGTGTCTACGCTGACAGAGGCTGCGCAA
>CBETCF010000262.1:0-2405 GCA_965534785.1 uncultured Psychrobacter sp. | reverse complement strand
TCGCTATTGAAGGAAGTCTATGACCACCGCTGCCCCATTTTTACCAACCTCCAACAGCTTAAGCGCACTTGGCTTGACCGCTGATAGATTGTTTTTTGCGATGAATTATCAGTTCACGCCACCAAAGCCTACTGGCCTGAAAAAACGTCTGAAGCAAAATGATAAAGCGATCGATATTGATATCGCCTGTGTACTGTATAACGATAGTTGTGTTATCAGTGATATCGTTTGGTTCAAGCAATTGCGTGACAAGGCTGAGTCGGTGCGACATCAAGGCGACAGCCTAAACGGTAAAGATCGCGGCGAGCAAGCGCTATATGATGGGCCAATAGACCAAGAACAGATTCGCCTATATTTAGATCACATTCCGGCGGATATACGTTACGTAGCGATGATTGTACATTCTTATAACCAGCAGTCGCTAGCCAAGGTTGAAATGGGTGAACTGCATTTGAGTGATGATGAGGGCAATCGTGCTTTTAATGTCAATCTAAAACAATTGCCGCGAGACTGTCATAGCCTTTGGGTCGGCAGTTTACGCCGTGAGATTGATGGTTGGTATCTGACCGTACAGAACTTGCCTTTGGTAGCAGAAGATATAGAAAAAGCAGCGCAGCAAGTCGCCCATGAGATGGCACGTGCGCTCCCCATAGAGCAACCGACTGTCATCTAAATAGATTTATAGTTGCTACAAGGTTTGCTATCTATTCTGATAGCAAACCCTTTAGTACCTTAGCGCAGTGATTCACCGCAGTGCGGACAGAAGTTTTTGGCCTCTGACACTTCTTTTTCGCGGCGCTCAAGGGACTGCTCGCGGAGTACTTGTAGCACGATATCTTGTGCTTGCTCTCTATCGAGTCCTAATTCTCGCCGTATCTTATCAATCATCGTCTGGTTTTGTACCAAATCAAAATCACCGTTGATCAGCTGTTCGCGAAAGTCCTGCTCTAGCTCATCACGGCGCAAGGCTAGCTCATTGGCTAGACCAGTCGCCAAAATACCGGCTGGTAATGCAGCCAAACCTACCCCTAATATGGTAATCACTGCGCCTAATATTTTACCGGCATTGGTGATCGGCGTCACATCGCCATAACCAACTGTGGTCAAGGTTACCACCGCCCACCACATAGCCTTAGGTATCGACTCAAACTCTTCAGGCTGCGCGTGATTTTCGACTAAATAAATACCACTCGAAGCCGTCACGATCATAATAACTAAAATAAAGATAACCGCTTGAAACGAGCCCTTCTCTTTGGTGATGACCACCAATAGAATACGCATTGAGGCAAAATAACGGGTGAGCTTGAGAATACGAAACAGTCGTAATATCCGTAAGAAACGTAAATCAATAGTGACAAAGAAGTTTAAGAATGCTGGAGCAATCGCTATCAGATCAATCATAGCAGAAGGACTTTTTAGCCACTCCCAGCGTTGCCGCCAAGTGGTATTATCTGGCTTTGCCTCGGCAACACTCCATAAGCGTAATAAGTATTCCACAGAAAATATGACAATAGAGAAATTCTCAAATAAAGTGAAATAACTTTGGTAAGGGTAATACCATTGATCAACAGACTCTGCAATGACCGCTGCCACATTGGTCAAAATCAGGAATATTAAAAAGTAATCAACGCTACGGCTAAATAGCGTGTCATGCTCATCGTTTTGTAAGATATTATAAACAAAATGACGAAAGTGCCGTATGGGTTGAAAGGCCATGCTGATCCTTATCTAGTATCGATTAGTCTAAGCCAAATTATCAAAGATTATTATTAGGCATTGTCATAAGTTATGAAGCCTATATGAGCTAAGCAATTGAAAAAATAGCCCTAATTATACAAAATTTGCGTAATAAATGTAGACTAACACCAGTAGTAATAGCACGGTAACTATCAACCCCAGTTGTAACGCACGCTGTTCAAAATATGAGCTACTATCCATACTGACATTTTCCACTAATGATAGACCACATTGCGGACAGCTATTATCTAATCGGTTTAGTAGAGTCATTGACTTAGCATTACTGCAGCGCAGCGGCGAATTACTACAATATCCAATCATCATATCCCTCGACGCTTTGCAAAAAACGACTCTTATTCTCTACTCTGATAAGACTAGCTTAATTGTAACCAATACGAAATATATTACCGCAATATTTTCAATCCACTACTCTTTGTAAGGTATTTGTATTATAATGATCACAAGATAAATAATTTATCTTATAACTGTAACATAAGATATCAGAACTAATGTCATCCCTCATTAGTTATGTGCTGATAATCGTTTATTACCTTAAGGATCAAATGATGAAACTACAATCCCTAGTTTTAGCAACTGCTACTGCCCTTACTATGACTTCCGCCTTTGCAGTTCCTGCAGGTACTTGGTCTGTCGCTGCTGGCGCTCAC
>CBETCF010000261.1:0-2432 GCA_965534785.1 uncultured Psychrobacter sp. | reverse complement strand
AAAAAAGAGACCTTCGTAGGTCTCCTTTTTATTTATAATTATTAACTACTAGCAGCCTAATTTACCTTCAGCTTCAAGCGCTTTTTTACTACGAACAGGCGCTGGGCAATCCTCGCCATAGTATTGGCGATCGGCAAAGTAGCTTGAGCGTACCATCGGACCTGCCCAAATACTAAAGAAGCCAATCTTTTTGCCATAATCCATATAGCGTTGGAATTCATCTGGATGCACGTAACGATTGACTGGCGCATGGTCCTTACTAGGCTGCAGATACTGACCTACGGTAATCATATCGACATCATGGGCTTTTAGATCATCAAGTAGCGCATAAATCTCTTCTTCAGTTTCCCCTAAGCCAACCATAAAGCCGCATTTAGTAGCGATATCAGGGCGACGTTCTTTATAAATCTTGAGCAAATCTAATGAATGCTGATAGTCTGAACCCGGACGGAAGGCTTTGTATAGACGTGGCACGGTTTCGATATTATGGTTAAAGACGTCAGGCGCAGTCTCTGTGAGTAAATCCAAAGCGATATCCATACGACCACGGAAATCAGGAACTAGGATTTCGATCAAGCAATTAGGGCTAAGCGCTCTTGACTCATTGAGTACTTCAACAAAATGCGCAGCACCGCCGTCCTTGAGATCATCACGATCAACGGAAGTAATCACCGCGTACTTCAACTCTAAGCCTAAGATAGTTTCAGCGGTATGGCGCGGCTCATCTTTATCTAACTCATTCGGGCGACCGTGACCGACATCACAAAAGGGGCAGCGACGAGTACAAATATCACCCATAATCATAAAGGTAGCCGTACCATCTGAGAAACACTGTGCAAGATTTGGGCAAGCGGCTTCTTCGCAAACGGTATAAAGTTTTTGCTCGCGCAATTTCGCCTTGATACGCGCCACTTCTGCAGGAGAAGATAATTTTACTCGAATCCAATCTGGCTTCTTCTTGGTCTCAATGGTAGGAATCACTTTAATTGGGATACGCGCCACTTTATCGTAGCCCCGGAGTTTTTCACCTTGAATGGCTTTTTTGGGTTTGACTTTGGCAGCAGGAACATGGGTTTGTACAGCTAATGAGCTCATAGAGTTATCCCTAACCCTCACTGTCTTTGAATCAAGGCGTAAACCTTTATAAGACAAGGGTTTTATTTTATTATCTAATAATGGTGAGTGCTAAATTTTATGTAGCAATTATAGCAAAATTCGCCTCAGTAATCATCTAGCTAGCATTAAAGAAGCAATTATAAAAGCAGCTAAATAACCAACTGAAGGTTTTGTAGAGTAGCAGATTGAAAGCAGTGTTAATTTCTACTTTTCAACATCAATTCCCATCTCAGCAAATACTTCAATAGCCGCTCGAAACGCTTCTTGAGTCGTTGGAGCACCGCAGTAAGGTAAGCTATGCATTAGCACTTCACGAATCTCAGCCACACTAGCGCCATTATTGATAGCGCCGCGGATATGGCCTTTTAACTCATTAGGGCTTTTTTGGGCGATCAAAAATGATAGGGTTACTAATGAGCGGTATTTACGTGGCAATACCGAGTCATCTTGCCAAGTGCTGCCCCAAGCATGCTCAATGATCCAATCTTGCAAAGGTTGGGTAAAGTCGGTAGCAGCCTCAAGAGAGCGTTGCACATGAGCTGCGCCCATGACTTCGGTACGAACCTTCAGACCCTTATTATAATTTGAGTCATTATTCATATAGCTATTCCTGATTATTTTAGAATTTTAATGGCTACGGTTTTGTAAGGTGACGATAATACGCTTCGTTATACCATACATTTTTTTAATAAATGTTGGCTATGTAAGGCGGTTTGCGCGCTAACCATTAACATTTTGAGCATTTTAGGCTATCATTGCCATACTAATTATTCAATATTTGTATTCAATTAAGCACATCGACGCAGGCAGTTATACTGACTACCCCCGTAATGTGCTGACTATCGACCGACGAGGAAAACTATATATGTTAGAAGCTTATCGCAAACATGTCGAAGAACGTGCCGAGCTAGGAACCGTTCCACTACCACTTAGCGAAAAACAAGTCGCCGAATTGGTCGAACTATTAAAAAACCCACCAGCAGGTGAAGACGAGTTCTTAATGAACTTGCTAGAAAATCGTATTCCAGCCGGTGTTGACCAAGCCGCTTATGTTAAAGCAGCATTCTTGGCCGCTATCGTAAAAGGCGAAGCGAGCTCACCAATAGTTAGTAAGAAAAAAGCGGTAGAAATCCTAGGTACTATGCAAGGTGGCTATAATGTTCAGCCATTGGTTGCAGCATTAGATGATAAAGAAGTGGCACAAGATGCTGCTGAAGCTCTAAAGAAAACTTTGCTAGTATTTGATGCGTTTAACGACGTTACTGAAAAAGCTGAAGCTGGCAACGACATTGCTAAAGAAGTGGTGCAATCTTGGG
>CBETCF010000260.1:0-2466 GCA_965534785.1 uncultured Psychrobacter sp. | reverse complement strand
TTACCGTACTAGGTATAGGGAATACTTTGTCATAAACCCAGTTAAACACAAAGGCATAGACCAGATAAAAAGTCGCCATAGCGATATCCATCTTGAAAGCTTCCCAAAGGCTAATATTTAGATAAATGGCTATGATTGGTAAGAATAATAGTAGCAAGCCACCCTCAAATAATATGGCATGAAAAACTCTTATTAACACCGTTTTTTGAACTTTACCACGCCATTTCATCATGGCATTATCGAACAAAATATTGTAATAATAGTTCCAAATGGTAGCAATAATCGAGCCGACTAACGCCATAACTCCCATGGTTTGCAGCTCAAAACCAAAGGCAAAGCTTGCCAACGGTGCAAACAGCAACAATCCTATAATCTCAAAGCTTAAAGTGTGCCGGATACGGTCTTTCTTGGTACGCATTACTATCCTAACTGAGTGATAAACAAGATAAGCATTTTTAGCTAAGCCTAACAGAGCAAGTGGTTCAGAATCTAACCAGCCTCTTACTGAATAGAACTTGCTGATTAAGACTTTACTTAGAGGCCCTCAAACTTTACAAAATACGGTTAATGAGCTTATCTTTTTTAACAAATTGATGATATAGCGCGGCCAGAATATGAGCGGCGGTAAAGGCTAGAATCATTGGCCAAATAATATCCGTGTGTAAATCGTTGAAGGTGCGAGCTAGACCACGATCTGGAGTCACAAATACTGGAATCTCAAACAGACCAAACATATCGACGCCGCGGCCACCATAGACTGACATTAACAGTCCAGCTATCGGCATCGCAATCAATAGCGCATAAAGCGCGAAGTGGGTGAGCTTACCAATAATGTCCTGCCACTTAGGCATTGGCACTGCTGGCGGCGCTTTCACGAATAGTCGGTTAATGACTCTAGCTAGCATCCAAAATAGCAGGCTTACTCCAAAGGCTTTATGTAGACCGATATAAAAAGAGTCATCGGTATTTGAGTAAATAAACATAAATGCCCACGTCACTAATAATAATAAGGCGCTTATCCAATGGAAAATTCGGCTTAAAGCAGACCACTTGTTTACTGGCGTTACCCTAGATTGAGCTTGGTTCATACTTCACCTTTAATAAAGAGATAGCTATCATTTTAATAATGGCGACTATGATAACAAATCTGTAAGCAAATGACCGCTAGCATACACATTTAGTCGCACTATAGTAGTCATGTCGCAATAATAGACAAAGAGGACATAAAAATAATGAGTATTAAAAATGGTCTGTATTGAAAATGAGTCTTATCGTTCGCAGTTATAAGATAGCTAACTTAACTTTAATAAGTTTAAAGCAAGCTACAAATTAACAATAATAAGGAAATAGTATGAATACTAACAGTAATGACAGCAGTAAAGAGCAACCGCTTAGAATAGATATAGTCTCGGACGTGGTTTGCCCTTGGTGCGTGGTGGGTTACAAGCAGTTGGATGAGGCGTTAAAGCAAGCTAATACCGACTATGAAATCCATTGGCATCCGTTCGAGCTGAATCCTAATATGCCAGCCGAGGGTCAAAATATGCGCGAACACATCGTTGAAAAGTACGGCTCAACGCCTGAGCAGTCTGATGAGAGCCGCGCTCGGATTACACAAGCAGGGGCTGATGTTGGCTTTGATTTTAATTTCACTGATGACTTGCGTATGCACAATACTTTTAACTTGCATCAGCTATTGCATTGGGCAGAGACGCAAGGGCGCAGACATGAGCTAAAGCAAGCGTTATTCAGCGCGCACTTTACCGAGGGTCGTAATATCTCAGATAAGGAAGTACTAGCCGATATTGCGGCAGAGACTGAACTTGATCGCAGCGAAGCATTAGCGGTTTTGGAAGATCAGCGTTTTGCGCAACAGGTACGTGAAGAGGAACAGCATTGGCAGCGTCAAGGTGTGCAGAGTGTGCCGGCCATTATTTTTAATGAGCAGCATTTGGTTAGTGGCGCGCAAGGCGTTGAGAATTTCTCTCATATCCTAAAGCAGTTGGCGGATATGCCCAATTAGTTTTAGCTAGTCAGTTTCCAATAGCTCTTAGTTAACAAACTTTGACTCACAGACTTTAGCCATTTCTACTGTGCCTACTTTTTCATTACGTTTTTTCTTTATGAGTAAACTAATAATCAAGTAGGCATTTTTATGGTTATAAATAAAATTATGATTTATTTAATTCAACTTTTAACTTTTTAGCCGCATCAATGATTTGTTTTCTAGTGGCTTTGATAGCGCCATGATTCAAGGCTGCCTCTCGCATTTCCACTGTAATATCATAATGCGGATAACTGGCATCACGATGAAAAAGACGCTTATCTACCTCGATTAAAGCGGCAAATTCATGCAGCTCTTGTAGGCTATCTGCTAGCATATGACACCATTTGTAGCCTTTATATTCTATTTTTACAAAATCGACATACACTGCCATACCCTCTTTTCCTATATATATTCTTTAA
>CBETCF010000259.1:0-2492 GCA_965534785.1 uncultured Psychrobacter sp. | reverse complement strand
AGCTCACGCCCGACAGGTCGACTGCCGACTTCATTGACGCTATCACGATGACGAACTTCAGTTGCGCCTAGCTCTTTTAGATGTTCAGTTTGCTCCGACTTACCTGAGAAGGCGATGACTTCATAACCCAACTGATTCAAAATGGCGATACTGATACTACCGACACCGCCAGTGGCACCACTAACAGCTACAGGCCCATGTTCAGGTTTTGCACCCATTTTCTCTAACTTTTGCATACTTAACGCTGCGGTTAAACCACCGGTTCCATAGATCATTGCTTCTTTTAACGTTAGCGCCTCTGGACAGGCTACCGCCCAATCAGCAGGGATAGAGATCATTTGACCTAAGCCACCAGCGGTATTCATACCCAAATCATAGCCAAATACCACTACCTTTTGCCCTTCGCTGAACGTGCCAGACTTATCGCTGACGACGATACCAGCCGCATCAATCCCTGGCGTATGCGGGAAGTTTTTGGTAATCATCTTATTACCTGACGCCGACATGGCATCTTTATAGTTAAGCGATGAATAATGCACCTCGATAAGTAGATCGTTATCAGGCAAATCACTGACCTTACGCTGTTGAATACTTTTACTAAAGTTGCCATCGCTAGTTTCTTCAACGACTAGCGCTTTAAAGGTTTTATCATTAGACATTGTATTATTCCTATTTTTTTAAATGGATTTTAGCTCAACATCTTAAGGCTTGAGTAGTACTTTACCGCTTTTGCCTGATTGCAACTTGCCATCAACAGCGTCAACAATATCCGCTAAATCAAAAGTCGCCTCAACTGGCAACTGCAACTTGCCAGCTACCGCGCGTTCGATGAGCTCATCAACCAATCTCTGCTTAGTTTCCACACTCATCTCTTGACTAAGCTTACTACCCCAGAAGCCTTTTAGCGTGGCTTGCTTAAAGATAACGTGAGTCGGGTTAAGCACCATAGGCTTGCCTGACATCGCGCCAAATACCGCAAAAGTGCCGCCATGACCGAGTAGCGATAATAAATCACCACTATTTTCGCCGCCGACCGAATCGACTGCGGCGCTGATTTTGTCTTCGCCAAGGATAGCTTTGACTTGCTCTTTCCAATCTTCATCGTCAGTATTGATATTGTTCTCGACACCGATAGCTGCTAACTCTTCAATGGCTTCTTTACTACGTACCACATTGATGGTTTTGACACCGCGAGCAGCGGCTAGCATGGCAAGCGATTTGCCTACTGCACCATTAGCAGCGTTATGAATGATCCATTGACCACTTTCTACTTCTAAGAATTCAAGCAGCATTAAGGCGCTAAGTGGCATAGCGAGTAACTGCGCCGCCATCTCATCCTCTAAGCTCTCAGGGATAGCAAATACCATATCCTCGTCAGCGACAAAATACTCAGCCCATGTTGCTTGAACACTAGCAGCAGCTACCCGTTGACCGACTTTTAGAGTTTTAACATCGCTACCGACAGCATCAACTACGCCTACTGCTTCAGAACCAGCAATAGCTGGCATCTCAGGCTTAAAGCCATATTTACCGCGTATGGTCAGCAGGTCATGGTTATGAATAGAGGCGAGCACGGTTTTTACTCGTACTTCATTAGCTTTAGGCTCAGGGATAGGACTATCGCCTAGGCTTAGAACTTCAGTAGGTCTGCCAAAATGATCATAGGTTGCACTACGCATAATATATTCCTTTATTTGAGTATTTATATGACTTTTTTAGAGTAATAATAGTTTGAGATTTTGTTAGCTTTACAGTAACTATTCTAGCGGCTTTATCTCAAGGTAAATTTGGTTACTTAATTTTTTTAAGCTTATTGATTGGAAGTTTAACCTTTTATATTATAAATTTTATACTTCAACCACCACTTTACCGACAGTGCGGTTGCTCTCAACTTGACGATGCGCGTCGGGTAAATCGGCAAAGGCGAAAGTCTTAAAGATATGTGGTTTTAGTGTGCCATTCTCCATCATCTCTTTTAAGGTTCGCATATCATCGCCATTTGAGGTGACACTAAAGAAAGCAACGTCGATATTATGCTGCTTGGCATACGCTTTGGCCTTATCAGAGAACTCAGGGGTAGGCAGAGAGATAATTGATTTGCCCTCTTTAGTCACTCGCAATGATTTCTCTAACACCTCGCCACCGATAGCATCTATTACAAAGTCTAGATCCGAAACTAGCTCTTCAAAGTCTTGGGTTTTATAATCGATATGTTCATCTGCGCCCAACGATAAAACAAAGTCTCGATTATCAGCGGAGGAGGTGGAGATGACATAAGCGCCAAGATGTTTGGCAATCTGTACTGCGAAGTGACCCACACCGCCAGAACCGGCGTGAATGAGCACTTTATCACCCGCTTTTATTCTAGGCTCAAGCACTTGCAGCGCGGTTAAAGCAGCAAGTGTGGTGGCAGCAGCTTCTGCAAAAGAAGTATCGCTAGGTATTTTGACTAAATGCTCTGCTGGCGCGGCAACATATTCGGCATAAGCATT
>CBETCF010000258.1:0-2529 GCA_965534785.1 uncultured Psychrobacter sp. | reverse complement strand
AAGCTTCTCTTCACGCTTTGCTTGCCAATCAAGCTCACCTGAGATACATTTTTTGACTAGATCAATAGCCGCATCTTGCAAATCGTCAGCAGCGACCGTAGCGTCAACTAAGCCTAATTTTAGGGCATCAAGAGCTTTTTTCGGAGAACCAGTAGCGATAAGCTCTAGCGCATTGTCGATACCGATAACGCGGGTACTACGCACGGTACCACCGAAACCTGGGAAGATACCCAACTGAGTTTCTGGCAGACCAATGATAGCTTTGTCGCTCATGACACGATATTCACAAACTAGCGTCATCTCACAACCACCACCCAAGGCGGCACCATTAATAGCGGCGACTTTAGGGAATGGCAAATCTTCAAAACGATTGAAGTCATGGTTAATGTTAATGACCCAATCTTTGATGCTCTCTTCTGATTGCTTAAATGAAGCCACGAATTCAGTAATATCGGCGCCCGCGATAAATACGCCTTTAGTTGAGGTGACGATAAGGCCTTTGACGTCGTCCGATTTTTCTAAGGCAGTAATGGCTTCACCGAATTGCTTATTAGTTTCCGTATCGAATTTATTAACGCTCTCACCCTCGGCGTTATATTGCATATTGGCAATGCCATCCTCTAGCATGCTTACCGTGATGCGATTTCCTTGATATACCATTTGGAACTCCTTGCTATTTGTTTAAAATCTAGGTGTTAAAAGCGTAAAGTTTAAACAGCAGTTTATTAACACTTGCCTGCTTAAACTAAGCTTCTGTCTTTATTATTGAAATGCAAATACTCATGTCGCGTTGCTATATGAACTAAACAATTAAGTCATCAGAATTTTTTGACGCTAATTAGTGCCAATCAGTGTAAGAGATTATGCCCCTGACTGTCACAAGCTAATGCCGGACTCGCAAGTCACTATTAGGCTAATGATGATCATTTACCCCTGCCTTTACCTTTTTTAAAACCCCTTATAATTATTAGCGCTGCCGATGAAACAACTACAAAATAGCCGTCGAAATAAACGCTAATACTACTTTATGAAAACACATTCATCAGACAAGTTAAATCATCAAAACGTAACTAAGAACGTAACTCAGACTAATGAAAGCTGTATAAGGGCTGCTGACTAACATGCTACACTAGCCTTATTTTTATTCTTCCTCATTTGATGGGTCGAGTTATGACTGTTTCTGTTGCACCGCATTTCATTCCTTTTCGCTCTTTTGAGCAACTGCACAACTCTTTACGCGCGCAACTGGCGCAAGATATCGAAGCTTTATTTGACTACGCCAATCTGCCAAACCCACTAAATGACGCTTGCCGTTATGTGATGACGGGTCAAGGTAAGCTGGTGCGACCTTTATTAGTGGCTAGTGCTTTTGCCAGTGTTTTCGCTAACGATAAAAGCGCTACTGACGCTACTATTGACGAGCAAGATAAAGATAATGAAACAAGTTTGACTGCTCTTCTAAATAACCAAACTCATTATGATATGTGTCGCAGAGCAGCTTTGGCAGTGGAGCTATTACATACTTACTCCTTAGTACACGATGACTTACCTTGTATGGATGATGACGACCTACGTCGTGGTCAGCCGACCGCTCATATCGTCTTTGAAGAATCAACCGCACTGCTGGCAGGTGACGTACTGCAAACACTAGCCTTTGAAGTATTAACCGCCGAGATGCCAACCTTTACGCCTTTTGATTCCGCTATTGCCAGTCAGCTATTAGCCGTGTTCGCGCCACGAGCACGGCGCATGGTGTCAGGGCAAATGCTCGATCTTAATGCTGAAGCTAGCGCTGATATCACGCAAGCGGATTTGGAAGCCATTCACCGCGATAAAACCGGCGCCTTAATTGAAGCGGCGCTGTTAATGGGCGGTATTTGTGCTGGTGCTACCGCTCCGCAGCGTATGGCTTTAGAAGACTGCGCGCAGCATATTGGCTTAGCCTTTCAAGTGCAAGACGATATCTTAGATGTGACTGGTAATACCGACGATTTAGGTAAGCCTGCTGGTAGCGATGAAAAATTAGACAAATCTACCTACGCAAAATTGATGGGCGTAGAGGCTGCGAAAGACTATGCGCAATCATTGTTTGAAGAAGGACGTTCAGCAATAACTCGTGAGTTAGATAATGATAATGCTTTGCTAGCGGTCATCGAGTGGCTTTGGCTTCGACAGAAGTAAGGCTTAATCCATAATAAAAAGGATTAATAACTAGCCCTTATGAATAATAATTCTACTCCGCGCATTTATCTCGGTACTGGCGGTTATAGCGATACCGACTTGCTTGGCACACTATATCCTCAAGGCACCAAAAAGACGGACTTCTTGCGCGAGTACGCCAAGCAATACGGCGCGGTCGAAATTAATAGCACCTTTTACGCGCCTATTGGTCAAAAAGCCTTTGCCGGTATGGTCAATAAAGCCTATGTGCAGACTGATAGCGAGTTGAAGTTTGCGGTAAAGCTGCATCAAGACTTTACTCATGCGCGCAAAGGTACTGCCGAGCACGCGCAAGCTTTTCTTAATGCT
>CBETCF010000257.1:0-2585 GCA_965534785.1 uncultured Psychrobacter sp. | reverse complement strand
TAAAACCCGCAGCTAAAATAGCACTTAAAAAGGCGAAGCTTGTTCCTTGTACACAAAGCAGACCAGAGCCTATAGGACCAACGCGTTTAGCTTGTAGAAAAGTACCGACACCGGAGACCACTAATGCCATTGATATTAAATAAGGTAACTCACTTCCCAATCCTAATGTACCGCCAATGATTAAGGCAGGAGTGATAATGCCAATAAAACTTGCCAATATATGTTGAAAAGCAGCAAAAAAAGCCTTTTGTGGAGAGGGTCGATCATGGAGACCGTATAATAAATCGGATTTACTTTTTGGTGCGTTCATAGAAACCTCTATTAAATAAATTTAATAGGGCATATTGAACATTCAATCATGACACTGACAGCGACTATTTTTGTCAATGAAGCAGAAAAAAAGTCCTGTCTTGCGAACGAGCAAAGCAATCCTTTACTTATTTCGTTCTCAGGGCTGATGCTAAAATTGGTTCACTAGCTATTTATAAGCAGTGTGTTGCAAATCTAGCTAAGGCATCTGCATTATGATCAACTTGCGCCTAGCTTGGAACCCAGATTTTATAAAATAGCAGCTATCAGCAGTGTCTATTTACGAATGTTTAACACGTCCTAATTGTGTTTATATCTCTATACTTTTAAGCACATGCTAAATCTGCTGCTAGCGTAATTTGTTTCGCCATCAGTTTATTTATATCTAAATCAACTACTTGGCCATCTAACACCCGCCATTTACCGGCAACCATTACTTTATCTGCTTTAGTGGCGCCACAAAGTAATATTGCTGCCACAGGAGAGCCTGAGCCTGCAAAGCGTATTTCATCAAGTTTAAATAGAGCTATATCGGCTTGTTTACCTACGGCTATTTCACCAATATCGTCACGACCCAAACACCCAGCTGAGCCTTTAGTTGCCCACTCAAACGCTTTTTGATGGGTTATTTGTTTAGCGCCATAACGCAGGCGTTGTAGCAATAGCGCTTGACGTACTTCACCAATCATATTCGAGCCGTCATTTGACGCGGAGCCATCAACACCAAGTCCAACAGGGCAACCTGCCTCTTGTAGTGCAATGGTAGGACACTGCCCTGACGCTAATATCATATTTGATGAGGGGCAATGGGCTATACCCACATTTGCTTTACCTAACCGAGCTATTTCTTCATTATTGAAGTGAATACCGTGCGCAAGCCATGTGCGATTATTTAACCAACCGACGCGTTCAAGATAGTCGACGGGGCGCACACCAAACATTTTGACACAAAACTCGGTTTCATCATGGGTTTCGGCCAAATGGGTATGTAATCTAACATCAAGATCTTGGGCTAAATCGGCCGTGGCTCGCATTAGCTCTTCACTAACCGAAAACGGTGAGCATGGTGCTAGCGCTATGCGTGTCATCGCGCCATCTTCATATTGGTGATAGGCTTTGATGAGTCGTTGGCTATCATCTAAGATTTCTTGATCGGTTTGAATCGTTGTTCTAGGAGGTAGGCCGCCCTGATCTTCACCTAGGCTCATAGAGCCACGGGTAAGGTGAACGCGAATACCTAATTTTGTCGCCTGCTCTACTTGAATATCAATAGCATGCTCTAAACCATCAGGGAATAGATAATGATGATCGCTAGCTGTAGTACAACCAGAGAGTAGTAATTCGCACAGCGCTATTTGGGTAGACGTCGCTATCATTTCAGGGGTTAGCCTGGCCCATACGGGATAAAGGCTTTGTAACCAAGGAAAGAGGTTTTTGTTTAACGCGGCAGGAAAAGCACGGGTTAAGGTCTGATAAAAGTGATGATGGCTATTGATTAAGCCGGGTATAAGGACATGTTCATGGGCATCAACTACTTCGTCGACAGCTTGCAGCGGTTGTTCGCCAGCACTAATTAATTCAACAATAACATCATCTTGAATAACAATGCCGCCCGCATAGGCTGGGTTTAAACAGTCGAGAGGATTTTTGATCCAAATTCTTGGGGATTTAACCTGCATAGTGACTCCTAGTCATCAGGTTTAGAAAAGATTAACAAAATCTTAATCGCTTAAACCCGGATGTCGGAGCTAATAATACACAAACCGGAAAGGTGTAAATATTAGTTGATATAAAATCACGGCTATTTAATGATCGCCTCCAAATCATTTTCAATAATCATATTGGCAAAAAATAACTAGGGTGTCAATTACTAAATAACTTATGTTCTGCTTTACTATATCTACTTCAATATAAAACCTATATGACTGATATGATGAATTAATTTAGACGGATTATTCTCCATCCAGACTTGACTTAGAAAATTAGCTTGCTGCCACTTCCTCTCATTAACGCTTAAGTTGGAACTCTATTACAGTGGGAGTAAAAAACGATGACCTTGCCTGTTGAGCAGTCTTTGAACCTCTTATGAAAACTTGCGTTGTCTATCACAATCAACTGCTTAAGTTTGAGATTAGTGAGTACTTGTAGCAGACATTAAGTAATAGTTTCGAATAAAAAAACATAAAGATCAGATCTATCAAAGTTTCCTATTACGAGATATTAGAAGGACTTTGCTAGTCGTATTATTATTCACATAGGCCTCAGCGCTTAAACCG
>CBETCF010000256.1:0-2650 GCA_965534785.1 uncultured Psychrobacter sp. | reverse complement strand
CTAAGCGGTAACCAAAGCCTTAAGAGATTTTCCATTTTAATAATGGATTTACCAGTAACGAATGAATTTTAGGAGGATAAAATGATTGCCACTATTTTTGCGGCAGCACCAGCCGGTGCCGCCATGGCTAGTACGCCCTTTGTCGCCATTTTTACCGTATTTGTACTCGCCATCTTTGTGGGTTATTACGTCGTCTGGGGTGTGACCCCTGCACTGCACACGCCTTTGATGGCCGTAACTAATGCGCTATCTAGTATTGTCATTGTCGGTGCTATTTTGCAGACAGTGACTATCGATGGTGAAGTATTTACTGCTACTAGCTTGATTGGTGCCTTTGCCGTCTTTTTAGCCAGTATCAACATTTTCGGTGGCTTTTCTGTGACTGAGCGCATGCTTTCTATGTTCAAACCTAAACCTAAAAAAGTAGCTGCAGTCGATACTACTGATGCTTTAAATGAGAAGGGAGGCAAGGTATGAGCGATTTTTCAGCTATGATTGCCGCTAACGCCGATTGGTTCTATTTAGTTGGCGCTATTTTATTCGTCTTAACCCTTCGTGGATTATCTAGTCCGAAAACGGCTATTCGCGGTAACCGCATGGGCATGGTAGCGATGGCGATAGCCGTCATTACTACCTTCTTCTTAGCAGAAGGCCCTATCATGTGGATGATCATCGGCGCTATGGTGCTAGGTGCCGCTGTTGGTATCTGGAAATCAAGAACCGTAGCCATGACGCAGATGCCAGAAACGGTTGCTTTGATGCATTCCTTAGTCGGTTTAGCAGCGGTAGCAATTGCGCTAGCAACGGTGCTGCATTCTAATCAAGAATACAATACCGTTACGCGCTTAGAGCTATTTATTGGTTGCTTTATCGGTGCGATTACCTTCTCAGCTTCGGTCTTTGCTTTTGGTAAACTGGCGGCAAAAAGCTGGGCAAAAACGGTTAATGGGAGTTGGGTCAAGCCGGTACAAGCGTTGTTATTTATAGCGATGATTGGTTTCGGTGCCGTATATTTCCTTACCAACTCACTGCCTGCTTTCTATGTGATGACCATATTAGCGATTGCCTTTGGTTGGATGTGGATTGCACCAATCGGTGGCGGCGATATGCCAGTGGTGGTGTCGTTATTGAACTCCTTCTCAGGTTGGGCCGCAGCGGGTATTGGTTTTACTCTTGGCAACTCAATGCTAATCATTGCCGGCTCTCTAGTAGGTTCCTCAGGCGCGATTCTTTCTTACATCATGTGTAAAGCGATGAACCGCTCATTACTCAACGTCTTATTCGGCGGTATGGGTACAGCAGCAGTGGCTAGTGGCGATGACGATGGCGCACCGAAAAACTATAAGTCAGGCTCAGCAGAAGATGCCGGCTTCTTGATGTCTAATGCTAGCGACGTGATTATCGTTCCTGGCTATGGTATGGCGCAAGGTCGCGCGCAGAATGCGGTCAAAGAGTTATATGAGCTGCTTAAAGAAGAAGGTGTTAACGTCCGCTTTGCTATTCACCCAGTCGCCGGTCGTATGCCTGGTCACATGAACGTACTATTGGCAGAAGCCGATGTACCTTATGACGACATTATGGAGATGGACGAGATTAACTCAGACTTTGCGAGTACTGATGTGGTATTAGTTATTGGTGCCAACGACGTGGTGAACCCGTCTGCGAAAGATGATCCGACTTCTCCAATTTTCGGTATGCCGATTCTAGAGGTAACCAAAGCGCAAACGGTTATGGTCATTAAGCGCTCAATGAATACCGGTTATGCTGGTCTTGATAACAGTCTATTCTATATGGATAAAACCATGATGATCTTTGGTGATGCCAAGAAAATGGTTGAAGAGATGGTCCGTAGTATCAATGGCGGCGGTCATTAATCTCCAAGGTTTTGCAAATCTAAAATAATAGCTCAATCATAAAAAGTCACTTAGGTGGCTTTTTTATTTTGCGTTAAGTTGCTTTTTACTTTTAACATCCTTATGGTGTAGCGCAACTCTACATCCTTTATTGATCTCAAAATTTATATCGTATCTAATAAGAGAATAACTTATGAACATGTTATTGCGTTTTTTCATTATGACTAGCTTACTTAAGCAGCAGCTTAAACAGCAGCCTGCCAGCCAAACGCTTAGCGAAGAGAGAATTACCAAACCGACTACTCGTTACTACCGAGTGCTCCCTCATGATTTGGGTTTTCGCGATCATCTTCCTAACTATCGTTATTTATCTTTTATTGAGCTTAATGTCACGCAGTGGGTAGCGACGTGTTGTCATCACAAACAGATAAAACCCTTAAATTGGGTAATAGCCATGCAAGAGATGATTTACCTAAAGCCTATTAAATTTCTAGATAAAATGACTTTGAGTAGTGTCGTGGCAGGTTGGGATAAAAAGTATGTCTACTTTGAACATCATTTTTTTGTAAAGAACCAACTGATGGGCGTGGGGATGACGAAGTTTGTTTTACAGGATAAAAAAGGCAAGCGTTATACTCCAGAAGTATTAGATATGAAAGGTGAGCAGCTAACCGAGGTAATTAATAGTTGGAACGAGCATCAAGTGGCGATTAAGTCTGCTCCTGAGAGTCGTTAAAGCTAAGCTTATCTATACAGCAGACGACTAAGTTTGATAGGATAGCCCATACTGCTTTTAT
>CBETCF010000255.1:0-2653 GCA_965534785.1 uncultured Psychrobacter sp. | reverse complement strand
AGAAAAGTTACTATCATTGGAAGTAGTCGGATAACTAGCCGATGACTGCTGCACTTGTGAGTGCTGATAAGGTTGCTTTATAGAATGTAGCTGGTGCTTTTTCGATGAAGAATAGTTTTCAGTACTATTGGCTACACTATCATTAATAGCATCGTATGAGTGGTTATCTGATAAGTGTTTATTGGACGAAGTGGCCTTTGGACTATTAACAACCACAGTTTTAAGTTTGTTAGCAATAACATGACTTAAATGCGCTAAAACATTATTCAAAGGACTTATTTTGATACGTTGTTTACTAGGATGTACATTAACATTTAGCCAATGAGTAGGCAGCTCAAAGTATAGAGCGTAACCCATAGCAGCTATCCCAGCACTAGCGGCTAATTGTCGCAACTGATTGCTAATGATTGGCTCTTTAATCAAGCGACCGTTGACATAAAGCAGCTTAGGAAGCTGATTCGATGATTGTGCCGTCGGCCATAACCAGCCGCTAATACTTGCCTGCTGAGCCTCTATTAGTTGTGGCTGATTTGCTGTAGTTGCCCCAGTAGCCTGAGTCAATAGACTAGTCAAATCTACTGAGACTGCTAACGCCTCCTCAGCAAGTGTCAAATCTAAGGCTTGTTCCAACCGAGAAATAGGCAGATAGCGGTTATTGTTATCAGCAGTCGCATTTGCAGTGTTAGTGATGTTATTTGCTTTTACATTTGCCGATAAGGTTAAACGTTTTTTATTGTCATGAAATAGGCTCAGCGTCACATCAGCACGAGCTAAAGCGACTTCGCGGACTATTGTTTCCACATGAGCAAACTCTGTAGCGATAGACTTTAGGTTACCGCGCCGGGCTGGCACATTGAAATACAAATCCTTAATCGTCACGGTAGTACCACGGCTATGTACCACTGGCGTGAGTTTAGGCTCTTCTGCCAATACTCCAGCGACTTGCAGCTGTCGACCTATGCCACTGTTATCGTGACTACTAATCAAAGTCAAACGTGAGACCGCTGCCGTCGCTGCTAGCGCTTCACCGCGAAACCCCAAAGTACTGATGCCATGCAAGTTAGCCACATTGGCGATTTTGCTAGTCGCATGACGAGTGATAGCCATCACCATATCATCAGGATATATGCCAACGCCATTATCTATCACCTGAATCATACCCATGCCACCTTGGGTAATATGCACCTCAATATCAGTAGCATTGGCGTCGATAGCATTCTCAAGCAATTCTTTAACCACTGCGGCTGGGCGTGTCACTACCTCACCGGCGGCTAATTGATTGATCAATAGCGGTGATAGCTTTTTTATACGGGTATTCGCCGTATTCTCTAGCACTGTAGAATCGTTCGGCATTAAAACATCTGACATTATAAAATCAAATTCTTAGAGTTGATAAGTTCAAATTTTGCGCTTGGCCTACTTTCGATAAACGCAGCTCAACTTGACGAGCGCCATTATCGGCTTCGGTCATATCAATGAACAATGCAGGCGGTGGCAAATAGCTATCGGCACGAATAGCCCATTCGATAATCACTAAAGCGTCCGGCTCATCAAGATACTCATCAAAACCGATAAACGATAATTCCTCTGGATCTTGTAGTCGATATAGATCGGCATGATAAACGGGCTTCACTGAGCCATCATTCTGCTGCAACTGATAAGGCTCAACCAAGGTGTAAGTAGGACTCTTCACCGCACCTTCATGACCTAGCGCTTGTAACCAATAACGCGTCAAAGTAGTCTTGCCGGCGCCCAAATCCCCTGATAGCCAGACACTTCCACTTATAGGTAAATTGGCTAGCTGCTGAGCTAAGGCCTGAGTGTCAGCTTCTGAGTGCAATATTAAGGTTCGCAAACTCACCGTATCGTTTAGATCAGTATTAGACATCTAGTTGCACCTGCTCCGTTACCTCTAAATTGATAAAACAATCATGTTATCGACTATTCATATGGTTTGATCGTTGATTATAGCAAATCGCTCTGTTGTCGTAAGTAAGCACTTATTAACATTGGCGTCCGATAGCTATGAAATACATCAATAATTTCTTCAACACTAAACTTGCCTACATATGCCAACGAATATAACTATCTATTACTCAAGCTTGAGCCCATACTGAAGGTTAAACAAATGAGTTAAAACCAAAGGAAATCATGATGAGTAAAGGTCAAGACAGTAAGAAAAACGTCAAGAAAAAGCCGTTATTGACGGCAAAAGAGAAAAAAGCGGCTAAGCAAGCCAAAAAGAGCGATGGCAATATATTAGGCAAGCACTAGATTTTAGTGAAACGCTAGTCGCAGCTAAAATAACCCGTTTGTTTTGGCAGAAATTCTATGTAGTACGCGGTGCAAACATGATGATAGCCATTCCTAATAAAGCCACTAATGACCCTACTACATCCCATAGCGTAGGACGAATGCCATTCACCGACCATAGCCATAAAATAGCGGTAAATATATATACCCCACCATAAGCAGCATAGACTCTGCCCACAGCCGTTGGATGCAGAGTCAACAACCATACAAAAGCGGCCAAGCTCAATGCGCCAGGAACTAATAGCCATATACTTTTGCCTTCTCGTAGCCAAAGATAAGGCAAATAACAGCCGATAATCTCTGCTAATGCAGTAATAAAAAAGAGACCTGCTGTTTTTAG
>CBETCF010000254.1:0-2677 GCA_965534785.1 uncultured Psychrobacter sp. | reverse complement strand
TTCACTTTCATTGCGATTTGGGCTTATTATGAATGGCAACAACGCTACCGCAGTCAGTCCTCGTTTGAGGCAACATACGCCTGAATCCGTCATAACGGTAGCTATTTTAGGTGCGGAGAGTACCGGAAAGACTACACTATGCCGTGATTTAGCCGAACATTTTGATAGTCCATGGGTGCCTGAGTATATGCGGACTTACCTGCAGGCGAAATGGAATCAACAGCAAGCGACTTGTACTTGGGAGGATCTATTACCCATCGCGCAAGGTCAGATCGATAGTGAAAATAAACTTGCTGAGCAAGTCGCACAAACGGCGCAAAAAAACAAGGCCGCTAAAGGTTATTTATTCTGTGATACCAGTCTGTTTGAGCTAATGATCTATGCCAATTGGTATTATGGCGACTGCCCTAGCGAGCTGACCCAAGCGGCACTAGCGCATCATTACGATCTGCTACTATTAACTGAAGTAGATATTCCTTGGGTCGCTGATGATTTGCGCGATAGCCCTTATGATCGTCAGGCAATTAGCACACGTCTTGAGAACGAACTTAATTATTATAATAAGTCGTTTCAACGTATTGGCGGTAACCGTGAGTCGCGAGTACAACAAGTGGTTAACTTGCTTAATGAGATAGAATAGTACTAAGAAAGTCTTATTTTATTTATGCTTAGGCTATTTATTATTAGGGTGTTGAAAAACTAATTTCCATAAACTCTTCATCTTTCTTGCACCGCTTTTTATCATTACTGCTCTACGCTGTTATTTATGCTTATCGGCTTGTTAGCTAAGTCGATACCTAAATCATCAGCCTGAGGATAAATCGCATGCAAAAGACCCTGCTTATTAAACTCTCCATCATTGCAAGTCTCTGTATTATCTTTGCTATTGGCCTAACGATGTTCAGAGAGGTTATCACTGAAAGACAATATTATGCCGATTCAGTGGTCAAAGAAATCGCCGACCAGCACGTCAATCCACAAGAGATTATTACTCCCTTCATTGCTATACCTACCACGATAACGCCTGAGTGCCCAATAGCAACAGCAGACAAAGCCAATAAATGCGCTCCTGCCTATACGGCAGTTGATACTATATTTGCTACTCAAACCGCGACAACACAAGACCTGAGCGTTAGCACAGATACCTATCAGCGCGGTATCTATCATGCGACTAGTTATAGCGGCGATATAAAATTTGAGCAAAGCTATACCTTAAGTGATAGTGCTAAAAAGACAAAACCAGCTGGCGCAAATACTTTAGTCGATTCAGGTCTAACAAACTCATCTAACACTGATATAGATACTGGTTTGCTTAATAGTCCTGAGACAGCACCTTATGATGAGCAAGCAACTAACAGACAAACCATCATTCATTGGAATGAAGCTAAGCTCATTATTCCGGTATCAGATTTGCGCGGTGTGGCAACACTACCTACTATCACTATCGATAAGCAGCCTATCAAAGCCACTTATCCGCAAACCGTTATGCTTAATGGCTTAACCTATGTTGAGGTGAATTTACCTACAACCGTGATAGCTCAGCTAAAATCTAATATGGCGACTGCTCAAAACGCTAATAACCAGCCCTCAAATATCTCAGCCGTTAACGGCACTGCTAATAAGGCTCTAAACATTATCATTGATTTGCCCTTATCCGGTATTAGTAACTTAAACACCGTGCCAACAGGACAAAACTTTGAGCTAACCATGCGTAGTAATTGGCATGCGCCCAACTTCATTGGTAAAGCACTACCCAATGCCAAAAACTTCACTGCTGATGGTTTTGAAGCTAACTGGCAAAATCAGTATCTTACTGTCGCCAATAATCAATACTTATCACAATGTTTGGGTACGCCGAATAATAGCTGCACTGTCGATAGTAAAGCTAGCTTAGAGAATAGTAACCATTCTTCCGATAATGAGGCCGCTGCAGTGGTAATACAGGATGCTACAGCAGCTGCTGATAATGCTAGTTATGCCAATCAAGGCCGTCTCAATAGCGTACGCTTAAACAGTTTTGGCGTTAGTTTTGCAGAACCCAACGACGTTTACCTGCAAACGGAACGCACTATGAAATATGCGCTATTATTGATACTGGTTTCTTTTGGCACCTTCTTTTTATTCGAGGTCATCAAGTCGAGTCGTATTCACCCTATCCAGTATCTGTTAGTAGGTTGTGCGTTACTTACCTTCTACGTCTTATTATTGCCACTAGCTGAGCAAATTGCTTTTTGGCAAGCCTATACTATCGCCGCTAGTGCTTGTGTTGGACTCATCGGTTGGTATACTTATTACGTGCTCGATGGCGTCAAACGCGCTGCCATCTTCACCGCTATTCTAGCTGGCCTATACGCTGCCTTCTACGGCATTCTCACTACTGAGGATTTAAACTTGCTTTTAGGCGCAGTGTTCTGCTTTATGCTACTCGCCTGCGTAATGGTAATGACGCGAAAAATAGACTGGTATAAAATAGCTTAATTTAAACGCTTAAGAGACAGTGGCTACTAGATCTTTGTCTCCACATCTAAAGGATAATTTTGAAAGCCACTATTTATACTATTATTGCCTTGCTAGCCTTTGCCGCCAACTCTTTACTGTGCAGAATGGCTTTGACAGAGGGCTATATCGATCCTTGGAATTTTACGATTTTACGGCTGCTCAGTGGTGCGATTTGTCT
>CBETCF010000253.1:0-2693 GCA_965534785.1 uncultured Psychrobacter sp. | reverse complement strand
TCAGTCTCAGTCTCAGTCTCAGTCTGAAACTAAGGCTAAAACCAGCTATACCAAACTACAATAAAGTGCATTTAGCTCACTATAAAATTATGGCTAAGGCTTAAAGTAAAAACAAAACCTAATATAAAATAAAGACTTATCAAGCACAACAGTACCCATAAAAAAGCACCAACATTACTAATGCTGGTGCTTTTGATACTTAATCTTGAAAGGTAATTAATCTTAAAAGCTTAGTACTATTTTACCTTAGCACGGTACTGAACCATTACCGTATCATTGAGTCCCACTCCTTCGATATCCCAACGTACTGCTTTGTAATAAGATAACGGAATCTCTTGGCTTTGACCGCTGATATTACCTCTTAGCGGCATACGAGAAAAAGCGCTACCATCGACACTACCGTACGGGAATTCTGGCATGACGCCGCCAAGCAATTCAACTTGCTCAGGAATACTCATCGTCACCGTCATTTTACGCACGCGATCAGCATTGGTATTGGTAAAGAAACCTTGATACTCCAAGATATTACCAGACTGCAAGCGCGTTTCAGCAGTGACTGGTACTAACACTTCGTTGCCATTGGCATCGACGCTGAGAAGCGAGGCAGTAATCTTAGTATTGACCGCTTGTGCGTTGGAGCTTGAATTATTAGCATTAAAGGCCGTCTGTAAAGCTGCAGGACTACTATTGAGCGCCGGCTCTGGCGTTGGCAGCATAGCGGATGCTTGGGTGACGACCATTGCGCCCACGAGCGTGCCAGCCACAACATGAAATAAACGGTGGCCGCTCCAAGCAGCAAACGGATTGGCGAAATGATTGCTTTTTTTCATAATGTTTATGTTTCCTAGTTGATACCACAATAAAATGTTAATTCAATAAATGATAAGGGCCTAATATCATTCTGTATCAGGCTAGAGCAGGAGGTTTTTTAGCTTTGCTAGCTAAACGCTCAAACAGTGCTTAGCATAACAAAATGCTATTATACCCACACTAACCCCGTGTTTAGGTTATGTATATCATAAAACCTTGTTTATTGGCATTAAGTTTACTTGAATAAAAAGATAGCTCATAACGGTGTTTTTTGCTATGGTAAATATTGAACCTTTGATAATTTTTTTATATGAGTTTTTGGTTCTCCATACACTGTACTATCCACTTTTATTATATGGTCTATTAACTCAATAGCGATAACCATTAGCCAAGCTTGAGCCATTATATTTATCTATAGTTGCCTTAGTATTGCTAAGATTATGGTTGCAGCGATTATTGTTAATCCGACTATAACCTACTATTACTGTTCCTACTATGACTACTAGCGCCATGCCACAGATAAATCCTGAATACGTCCATTGGTTCCGTAACTCCGCTCCTTATATCAATACTCATCGCGGCAAGACGTTCGTGATTATGTTTGGCGGTGAAGCGGTTAAGCATCCTAATTTCAGCACCTTAATCCATGACTTTGCGTTATTACATAGTTTAGGGATCAAGCTAGTGCTAGTCCACGGCGCACGACCGCAAATTGAGGCTAACTTAAAAGAAGTAGGTATCGCCTCCCCTCTACACAAAGATATTCGGGTGACACCGCGCGCCGCTATGCCCAGTATCTTACAGGCTGTGGGTGCTATCCGTTTACAGATTGAAGCGCAACTGTCGATGGGATTGGCCAATTCTCCCATGTATGGCTCACGTATTGATGCCGTTTCTGGTAACTTTGTCACCGCGCGACCTTATGGTATCCGCGATGGTGTGGATTATCAAATGACCGGCGAAGTACGCTCTATAGATATCGATGCTATTAAGAATAACTTACTGCACAATCATATTGTGATTTTAGGCTCAATGGGTTATTCAGCTACTGGTGAAGTGTTTAATTTACTAGCAGAAGATGTGGCGCTCAGCGCTGCTGTCGCCCTTAACGCTGATAAGCTAATCTTTTTAGGCGCAGAGGCGGATATCAACGATAATGGTCGTCCGCTGCATGAGATGATTCCGAACGAAGTCGATCGCTTTTTGCGCGAGCGTGATATCAATCATGAAATCAATTATTTCTTACATTGTGCTAGCAGTGCTTGTCGCCAAGGCGTTCATCGCACTCATATCATCTCTTATGCCAAAGACGGTGCTTTGTTAGAAGAGTTATTCACCCGTGATGGTTCAGGTACTTTGATTAGCCATGACCCATACGAAGAGATTCGCCGCGCTGATATCGATGATGTGGTCGGTTTGATTGAACTATTAAAGCCGCTTGAAGAGCAAGGTATCTTGGTCGCCCGTTCGCGTGAGCGTATCGAGCAAGAGATCGAAAACTATAGTGTTATTGAGCGTGATGGGATGGTTTTGGGTTGTGCTGCGCTAAATCCATTAGATGACAGCTCAGCAGAAGTGGCTTGTGTAGCGATACATCCTGATTATCGTAATGGTAGCCGCGGTACGGACTTATTGGCCTTTTTAGAGCAGCAAGCGCGCAGTCATGGTTTGCACAAATTATTCGTGTTGACAACTCGTACTGCCCATTGGTTCGTTGAACAAGGCTTTGCTGAGGTAGATAGCAATGAGTTACCTGAAGCACGTCGCGAAAAGTACAATAATGGCCGTAACTCTAAAGTATTCCAAAAGACATTGTAGATAGCAGAGAATCAACTTCAAATAAAAAACCCCTCATAACTTAGTTATGAGGGGTTTTTGCTTAT
>CBETCF010000252.1:0-2739 GCA_965534785.1 uncultured Psychrobacter sp. | reverse complement strand
TAATATTATGATTCCAATTTTTGAACTATGTTTATTGTATAGTTAATGCTAATGATTTCTAATTTATCTATAAGGATGTGATAAAGATGTTTACTAAAATTAAAAGAAGCGCCATCCCTTTATCTGTAGTAATGGCATTGAGTATGTCAGGTTGCTCTAATCAATCTGAGCAGGATGTCGATACTAATTCATCCGCAAAAGATGTAACGACGCAGGAAGTTACGACACTGAGGTTCTCACATTTCTGGCCCTCTACAGCGGCGCTACATACTGATGTGTTTGAGCCTTGGGCAAAAAAGATTGAAGCAGACTCAGAGGGCAGACTTAAAGTTGAGATTTATCCTTCAGCCACTCTAAGTAAACCTGATATCACTTATGATTCGACTGCTAAGGGTACTGTTGATATAGGGGCGCAAGTTCAGGGCTATATCAGTGGCCGTTTTCCATTGACTGAGATTACCCAGCTACCCGGTCTTTCAAGCTCAGGTGCTCAATTAAGCTGTATGCTACAAACCTTGTATAACGATGATGTGATAGCAAGTGAGTATGAGGATACCCATCCGCTATTTATGATGGCTTCAGGACCTGGCGTTTTTCATACTATCGATAAGCCTATTAGCAAGCCAGAAGATCTCAAAGGCATGCGTATTCGCCGCCCATTAGAGATAGCGGCTAATATTATCGAAGCGGCAGGGGGTACCCCTGTTGGTATGCCGGCATCTGATCAATATACTTCCTTGCAACGCGGTGTAATAGATGGAGTGAGCACGCCTTGGGATGCGGCAGGCGCCTTTAAGTTAGCAGAATTGACCAATACTCATACGACCATGCCTTTATACAGCTCAGCATTATTAGTGACCATGAATAAAGATAAGTATGAGAGCTTGCCTGATGATCTCAAAAAAGTCATCGATGACAACTCAGGTATGGATATGGCAGAGGTTGCTGGCGGCTTATTCGATAGTGAAGATATTAGGGTTAAAGCTGAGTCCAAAGCTCGCGGCGATACGATGATAGAGATTCCTGATCCATTAAACGACCCTGCTTGGAGCGGTATACTTAAGACAGAAATTGAGAAATATCTTAATAATGTGGAAGCGCTTGGATTAGATGCACAAGGCGTTTATAAAAAGGCCCAAGAAGCTAGCGTTGCTTGTAAGGTTTAATTTTTATTAGCGAAAAAATTAGTACCCATATTAAAGTATTGTTTTTTCAGTTTTCAGTTTTCAGTTTTCAGTTTTCAGTTTTCAGTTGATGTAGTAAAAATCAATCTTAATAATTTTTAAGGGATTAAAAATGGTTAATAGCGTTCACCCCACAGGACTTTTTGATAATAGTGCAAAAGATTATCAGCATATTACTGCCCATCCTTTAGCATCAGCTATGGGCGCAGAAATCAGTGGCGTAGATTTAAGCAATGTCAGTGATGATGTCATGGCTGAAATCGAAGATGCCCTTTATCGACATAAAATGATTTTTTTTAGAGATCAGGAGATATCTTTTACTGATCATGAAAACTTAATCCTTCAACTTGGCGAGTTTGGAACGGATGCTTATACGACTGGTGTCCCTAATCATCCCAATATTCAACCACTCATCAAAGAAGCGAGTGTCGCCACCAAAAGCGTGTTTGGAAGTGGCTGGCACGTGGATTCAGCTTTTTTAGAGCGTCCACCTTCGATTGCTATTAACTATGGTGTCGATATACCGCCATATGGTGGCGATACTATGTTTGCCAACGCTGTTTTAGCTTATAACTCTTTGAGCCCAGCGATGCAGGAAATGATAGCGCCTTTAAAAGTATGGATGAGTGGTAAAAACGTCCTTGCCAATATGCAAGCAGAAAAGCAATCTCAAGAATCAGGAAAAGTAGGGGCTATCGGCAATATCGAGCTTGATTTGAATACCCAGCAGATGCTAGAAGGTTTTTATCATCCAATGGTCAGAACCCATCCGGTTTCAGGTGAAAAGTCACTGTATGTCGACAAGATTTATGCTTGCGGTATAGAAGGCATGACGGACGATGAAGCGCGTCCTTTACTTGATTTTTTATCTAGTTTTGCCACTCAAGAGTCTTTTACTTGTCGCTTAAGGTGGGAAAATAACACGGTTATTATGTGGGATAACAGGATTTGCTTGCATCAAGCTTTTAATGACTATGATGGTTATAGACGTGAGATGTATCGTGCGATAGTCATGGGCGAGAGACCAGTGTAATAGGGTTATATTATGGAAGATATTTTTGCATCAACAGTGACCCCTCCTGGATATAGCGATGTTGAGTGGCAAGCTCGAGTAGACTTGGCGCTGTGTTATAGAATGGTTGATCACTATGGCTGGACAACCCAAGTCTACAATCATATTTCTTATAGGATACCCGGCACTGAGCATTTACTCATTAATGCTTTTGGGCTCTTGTACAGTGAAATAAAACCTTCAAATTTAGTAAAAATCGACTTTGACGGTAATAAGATCGACGACTCACCTTATCCTATCAATCAAGCCGGTAATGTTATTCATACCGCTCTTCATAAGGGCAGGCCGGATGTACATTGTGTCATGCATACGCACAACGTAAACGTTCAAGCGGTGAGCGCTTTAAAATGTGGCTTTATTCCTTTATATCAAGAAGCATTCATGTTCTACGATCGAATTGGATATCACAGTTTTGAAGGCATAGTACTAGATGAAAGTGAGCAGCAACGACTGATAGCTTCACTCGGACCGACGAATCATACT
>CBETCF010000251.1:0-2775 GCA_965534785.1 uncultured Psychrobacter sp. | reverse complement strand
ATGCTCGTGGTCCTGTTGGCCTTGAAGGTCTAACTTCACAGAAGTGGATTGTTTACGGTCATGGCGAAACACGCGCTTAACTAACTTTTAGCTAGTTACTTATAGCTCAATTTCAAGTATAATCCACAAAAAAACGTCAGCCTAATCGCTGGCGTTTTTTATTATTTAACTTTAACTTTCTGACTTTAAACCTCTTGATAAGGATATCTTGCTGATGCAAAGTGGCAAAATAAAACACTGGAATGAAGATAAAGGTTACGGCTTCATCGACGTTGACCATCAACAGGAAGATGTCTTTTTTCATATCAGCAAAGTGCGATTATCGACGCCGTTAAGCATAGGTCAGCAAGTTTATTTTAACAGCGAACGTAATGATAAAAACCAATTACGCGCCATTGACGTTACCTCGACTGCGCTTAGTCTACAAGATAGCTCAATATCAGTACCTACATCAGTGCCAAAAACTCGTACAGCGGCAAACACTGAGAGCCATATCAATTTAAATGGTCAGAATACACGCAACCATAAAAATAATCGCCACACCAACTCAAATAAAAAAAGCCCTCTATCTACTCTACTTAGCTTAATCGCTATTATTGCCGTTGCTATTTATTTTTTTGGTGATATAAAGTCGAGCTTTTTTGGCGATGACTTGTCGACGACTAGTCGCTCGTCAGTTTCAGCAGATGACACTAATGTAAACGCTATCACTGGCGACAGCCAAATCGATAATACTATCGCGCTGATTCAACGAGGCGGCCCCTACCCTTATCCTAATAAAGATGGCAGCACCTTTTACAATCGTGAAGGCAGACTTCCGGCTCAGCCCAGTGGCTATTACCGTGAATATACCGTGCCTACGCCTAACGTCTCGCATCGAGGAGCGCGGCGTATCGTTACTGGTGGCAATCCACCAACCGTTTATTATTTGACCGTCGATCACTACGATAGTTTTAGCCCATTGCAGGTGAGATGATATGAGCCAAGCCATTTACTATGTTAATAAAAACAGCATTGATGAGAAGAGCATTCCTAAGCAAGCCATTATTATGGTAACCACTAATATCCTAGATAAAGAGTCTTTATTAACGGGACTGGCTAAAGCTGGTAATTTCCCAGAATATTTTGCTCATAACTGGGATGCAGCGTGGGACTGTTTAACCGATAGCGAAATCACTCACTTACAGTTAGACTTAACAGAAGTCGAACAAATTAATACCGAAGATTTTAATGCTTTTAAAGGTATCATCAAGGACGCTTATAGAGATTTTGGTCAGCCGCAGTTATGGGTAGTAGTGGCAAGTCAGGAAGACAATTAGCCTAGCCAATGTCAAATGATTACTTATTTGAACTAAATATTATATAAAAGGATGACGTTATGGAACTTGCCTTAAACGGTTATTACACGTTGATATTGGCAACGTTCGTGCTACTGCTCGGACGTTTCTTAATCAAAAAAATTAAGGTCTTAGAGGACTTTAATATTCCAGAACCTGTAGTTGGCGGTTTGGTTGCCGCTATTGTGGTTTATGCTCTTAATTTGATTTGGGGCTATAGTTTCAACTTCCATCAAGGCTTGCAAACCGCAACGATGTTGATGTTTTTTGCCTCGATTGGCCTTAGTGCAGATTTTGGTAGACTCAAAGCCGGTGGTTCACCGTTATTCATATTTACTATCGTAGTCTCAGTATTTATTATCTTGCAGGATATCGTTGGCGTCGCTATGGCGAGCGCTCTAGGTTTGGATCCATTACTCGGATTAGTCACCGGCTCTATCGCTTTGACCGGTGGACACGGTACGGCTGGCGCTTGGGGCGTAGTATTAGAAGAAGAATATGGCGTGGTCGGCGCGACAACACTCGGTATCGCGGTTGCTACTTATGGCTTAGTCGCAGGTGGCCTGATTGGTGGACCTGTGGCACGTAAGCTTATTCGTAGATTAGGTATCAGTCCTTCACTAGCTGATCCTAATCCCACTGACATCGAAAAAGTAGCTAGTGCGCAGTCGTTATATGGCACTAAGCATGATGAAGATGAGATCCTTACCGATAAAGAAATCTTTGAAAAACCAGATCATATTCGTCTTATTACTGCTTCCTCTACTATCGAATCTTTAGCGCTATTTGCAGCAGCTTTAGCTTTTGCTGATATCATGACCAATGTTGCTGAAGGTACTTGGTTCCAGCTCCCTACCTTCGTTTGGGCGCTAGCGGCTGGGGTAATCATTCGTAACTCGTTAACCATAGTGTTTAACTTCGACATGTTTGATCGAGCTATTGACGTCATTGGTAACGCTTCTTTGAGCCTGTTCTTGGCTATGGCATTGCTATCCTTGAAGCTCTGGCAGTTGACTGACTTAGCCGGTCCAGTAATGATTATTTTATTGGTGCAAACCCTTATCATGATTATTTATGTTTACTTTGTCACCTTTAGAATTATGGGTAAAGACTACGATGCGGCAGTATTATCGGCTGGGCATTGCGGCTTCGGTATGGGCGCAACCCCAACTGCTATTGCCAACATGCAGGCAGTAACCGATCGCTATCTGGCATCACCAAAGGCCTTCTTAATCGTGCCAATGGTTGGTGCTTTCTTTGTCGATATCGTTAACGCTACTATATTGCAGATATTTACCAAGTTGCCATTTATGTAAGATTTTAAGCAAAAATTAAAGTTAGTAGATATGAATAAGCCCTGATTATATTTTGTATAATTGGGGCTTTTATTTAGGCGTGGTAAAGGGTTTTCTATGTTTGGCATTACTGATATTACCGC
>CBETCF010000250.1:0-2779 GCA_965534785.1 uncultured Psychrobacter sp. | reverse complement strand
ACGGCGTTACGCGCGTATTCCATAAACATCAGGAAGGTTGCGACATAAGGGATAAAGCCGCCATGTAGCGCAATGCCATTGGCAATCGCCGTCATGCCGAACTCACGCACGCCATAATAGATGTAGTTACCGTCAGCGTCAGTCTCAATCCCCTTCGCATCTTTAAAAAGTGTCAAGTTTGAACCTGCTAGATCCGCAGAGCCGCCCATCAATTCAGGCAATAATGGCTGTAGCGTATTGATAGCATTTTGACTGGCTTTACGACTAGCGACATCGCCGCCCTGCTCTTGGGTTTGCTGGATATAGTCTTGAGCTTGCTTGTCAAAGTCAGCTGGCAAATCGCCTTCTAAGCGACGTAATAGTTCAGCGGCTAGCTCTGGATAAGCCTTTTGGTAAGCTGCAAAATTGGCTTCCCAGTTCTTTTGCATGACATCGCCTTTGGCTTTGCCGTCCCACGCCTCATAGATCTCATCAGCTAATTCAAATGGCGCATGCTTCCACGCTAGCTCATCACGAGTTAAAGCGATTTCGTCATCACCCAATGGCGCACCATGGCTAGAAGCTTTACCCTGCTTGTTCGGACTACCGACGCCGATAATCGTTTTGCAGATAATTAAGCTTGGCTTGCTAGTCTCATTGATTGCCTGCTCGGTGGCTTTGGTGATAGCGTCAGTATCATGACCATCGACTTTTATCACTTGCCAGCCATAAGCTTCAAAGCGCATTTGTGTATCGTCAGTGAACCAACCCTCAACTTCACCATCGATAGAGATACCATTGTCATCATAGAAGAAGACTAATTTGCCAAGCTCTAAAGTACCGGCTAATGAGCAAACTTCGTGGCTGATACCTTCCATCAAGCAGCCATCGCCCAAGAACGCATAAGTATGGTGGTCAATCACTTCATGACCGTCACGGTTAAATTGCGCCGCCAAGGTCTTCTCAGCGATCGCAAAACCTACCGCATTAGCAATACCTTGACCTAATGGACCAGTAGTCGTTTCAATCCCTGGGGTATAGCCCAACTCTGGATGACCTGGAGTTTTGGAATGCAATTGACGAAAGCCTTTTAGATCATCAACGCTAACATCGTAGCCTGATAAATGCAGCAAGGAATAAATGAGCATTGAGCCATGACCATTCGATAATACAAAGCGGTCACGGTTATGCCAGTTAGGATCAGCAGGATTATGCTTTAAGAATTTGCGCCATAATACTTCAGCGATGTCAGCCATACCCATTGGGGCACCCGGATGT
The DNA here is from genome assembly GCA_965534785.1 of uncultured Psychrobacter sp. Lineage (GTDB taxonomy): Bacteria > Pseudomonadota > Gammaproteobacteria > Pseudomonadales > Moraxellaceae > Psychrobacter. The sequence continues at coordinate 1,522 of CBETCF010000250.1, read as the reverse complement.
CCAGAGTTAGCTTTTTGTACCGCATCAAAGGATAAAACGCGGATGGCATTAGCAAGTTTGCGTTCATTAATTGGGGTTGACATAGAGTGTCCTAATATTCGAATGAGAGGTATGGAAGATAAGAGGAAAATCGATTGAACAACAGGTTATAAAATTTAGCTGCAATATTAACATAACTGGCATAAGCCTCGCCAAAAAATGGCAGGGCTTATGCGTTTGTATCTAGCAATGACTCATATTGGTTTATTTAACTAACCTTAGTTTATAGCATTAGTTATGCCAAACACTACTTAGGCTGAAATCGTTGTCGCGTCACCCATAAACGGACGCAATACTTCGGGAATAGTAATGCTACCATCGGCGTTTTGATGATTTTCCATAACCGCCAATAAGGTACGACCGACCGCTAAACCTGAACCATTTAAAGTATGTGCCAAGCTCGTTTGTTTACCGTCCTTAACGCGTGTGCCCATACGTCGAGCTTGGAAATCACCACAGTTAGAGCAGCTAGAGATTTCACGATACGTCTCTTGACTCGGCAGCCACACTTCGATGTCATAAGTCTTTTGCGCGCTAAAGCCCATATCGCCAGTACATAGCTTGACAGTACGATAAGGCAAGTTTAATTGCTGCAAAATATACTCCGCCTGTCCGGTCATTACCTCAAGTAATTCATCAGACTGATCGCTGGTGGCGATATTGACCATCTCCACTTTTTCAAACTGATGCTGACGAATCAGGCCGCGCGTATCACGGCCATGCGAGCCCGCTTCACTACGGAAGCAAGGTGTATGGGCGGTAAACTTCAACGGCAGCTCTTTACTATCTAAACGCTCACCGCGTACCAAGTTAGTCATCGGTACTTCGGCAGTCGGAATCAAATAAAAGTCAGTGCCATCGTTATTGGTGTGGTTGGTCAGTTTGAATAGATCATCTTCAAACTTTGGTAGCTGTCCGGTGCCTTTTAGGCTCTCACTGTTGACGATATAAGGCACATAAGTTTCCGTATAACCATACTTGATGGTATGGGTATTGAGCATAAACTGAATCAGCGCACGATGCATCTGCGCCAATTGGCCTTTTAAAACATTAAAGCGACTACCGGTTAATTTGGTGGCAGCTTCAAAATCAAGCATACCCAAAGTTTCACCAATATGCGTATGATCTTGTATTTCAAAATCGAACTCACGAGGGGTGCCCCAACGGCGCACTTCTACATTATCCTCTTCTGACTCGCCTACTGGCACGTCGCTTGCAGGCAAGTTTGGAATCTGTAGCGCTGCTTGATTAATGCGCTCTTGCAAAGTACGCAGCTCATCTTCAGCCGTTTTAATTTCACTACTGACACTTTGCATCTCAGCTAATAACTCGCTAGCATCTTCACCTGATTTTTTTAGCGCGCCTACTTGTTTAGCGCCAGCGTTACGACGCGACTGCAAATCTTCAGTTTTGACTTGTAGTGATTTACGCTCAGCCTCAATGGTTTGCCAGAATGCTATATCTAGCGTATAGCCACGAGTGG
>CBETCF010000249.1:0-2792 GCA_965534785.1 uncultured Psychrobacter sp. | reverse complement strand
GAAAAAAGCAAGGAAGGAAATATTTAAACTAGTCATGAACTAGTAATTAAAGAGATATCGCCTATGTTGACTATAAAATCGAATATAACCTCACTATTTTGGCCTAGCATGATGGCTGCAACCTTAGTATTAACCGCTTGTAGCGACAACGTAGCTGTTGATAATGGGGAAACTCAAGAAGAGATTAGCAGCGAGGAAAGTATGAGTGATGTTGGTGCTGATAGCATGGAAGATGATTCAATGCTCTCTGAGGCAAAAAGTGCGGAGCAGAAGATGATTGATACGCTTAGCAACTATCGCTGGACTTTGAGCGCGGCAACCGATAGCAAAGAGCAACCAGTTATTGCCCTTAATAAAATTAAACAGCAAGTGACTCTCAATTTTAATCAACAAGGGAATAGCACTCTTAATTATAGCGTTGGCTGTAATACTATGAGCGCTAATTTTCAGTTACAAGGCAATACGCTGAGCACTGAAGACAGCATGAGTACTAAGATGTCCTGCGGCGAACTTGATGCGGCTGAAAATTTGTTAAATCAGCTAATGCATGGTGATAGTGAGATAAAACTGGTTACTAGCGAGAGTAGCGAAGAGTTGCCGGCACTGACACAAGTAACTAATGAAGGCAGTACTTTGACTTGGAGTGGTAAGCTTACCGCCCAAGCTAAGTATAATAGCAAAGGCGAAACCATGTTTTGGGCAGTAGCTGCTGATTCAAAACCTTGTCAGGACAACCAGTTACAACTGTGTTTACAAGTCAAGCCGATCACCTATGATGATTCAGGTATTAAGACTAGCACAGGCGATTATGTAGAGTTTGCTGGTACTATTGATGGTTATGAGCATGATGGCAAGCATGATGAAGTGCTTCGTCTACAGCGTTTCAAAACCAATAATGATACGGTACTAGTTGATAACATCGACTCAAAATATGCTTATGTGCTAGATACAGTCATTGAGAGCGAAGTGGTTAACTAGGGTCATTTAAATTAGCTGAGTAGATTAGCGTAAATTACCCAAATCCTCTTCGCTCAAACGCCAACGACCTTTTTTCTTAGAAGAGCTGCGCCCACGAAGTGCACTATTGAGAATAAGCTTATTCATCGAATGGCTTGAGTGGGCATGGCAAATCGCGCAGGCCAGACCATCAGCCGCATCTTGTTGCGGTACCACATCTAACGCCAAAATACGACAGACCATCTCTTGTACCTGCTCTTTTGCAGCAGCGCCATAACCACAAACCGCTTGCTTTATTTGCCGTGCGGTATATTCAGAAACCTCCAAATCCAGCGCCACCATTGCTGCGATAGCCGCACCGCGCGCTTGGCCTAATTTTAAGGCAGAATCAGGGTTCTCCGCCATAAAGACTTGCTCAATAGCGGTATAAATAGGCTCGTCAGCATACTTAAGGTGATGCTGAGTGATGCGAGTTAAACCATTAAAAATACGTTTCAGGCGCTCTGGCATCTCCTTAGTATCAGTACGAATAGTTCCTGCATCGATATAAGTGAGCTTATCACCGGTTTGTTGGACGATGCCATAACCAGTCATCCGCGAACCAGGATCAATCCCAATAATAATTGCCATAATTCTCCACTATCTTGCTATTGTCTTACTATGAATTGATATTTTCAGGCTTATAGCGCTTTTATAGGGGCTAGCGCCTGATAATTGACTTAAAAAAACTCTATAAGTTTGATAGTATAGCAAGCCATCCCCATATACATCATAAGTTAATATTTAATTTTTTAAGTTTATTTAAAGGACGACACGTCATGGGTCAGATAGTTGGGATTGCCATCGTTTGGTTTATTATTGAGATGCTGGTCTGGTATTTAATTGCCCAGTTTACTAGTGGTTGGCTGGTATTTATGTGGTTCATTATTGCCGCAGTCATTGGTATCGCTCTTATTCGTAAAGGTATGGTTGCCCTTAACCCTATGGCGCAGCAGATGAAAGCTGGCGGGATGATGAATCCAGCTATGCGTCCCCAAGAGTCTACTATGCTAAAAAGTGTCGCTATGGCGGTGGCAGGTATTTTACTATTGATACCGGGAGTGATTAGTGATTTGCTTGCCTTATTGGTGGTGCTACCGCCGGTGCAAAAGCTGCTGAAAGACAAAGCCAATAACTACGTCATGAATAATCAACAAAAAATGATGGAGATGATGGCTAAGCAAATGGGCGGCGCAGGTGGTATGGGTGGACAGAATCCGTTTGGGGGAGCTGGTGGTATGGGTGGTCAAAACCCATTTGGTGGAAGTATGGGCAATAGTCAAAATCCTTTCGGACAACAGCAGCAAAACCCATTTGGCGACGTCTTCAAGCAGCATACGACTGTAGACGGTACGGCCAAAAACATTCCAAAAGACGTGAAAAAAATTACTCGTTCTGCTAACGATGAGTAGTTTATTACGCTAATTAAGCTTGAGTAGTCAGCATAAAAAAGCCCCTATTGTAATACGATAGGGGCTTTTAAGTAGTTAGCTGATACTATCAATGAGATAGCTACTAACCGAATTTAACAACCGAAGTGCCGCTGTGGGATGGTGACCCATGAACCGTGAAGTTCAGGGCGGATGTGTCATTGCCTCGGCAGGTTTCCTGAGACACTGCAAGCAGTGCAGGCATACACAATGAAGCAATAGGTAGCACATCCAGGTAAAGCATTATCGGCTCAGGGAAATAGCATCCACTCGCCAACACTTCAGAATAGCTTTATCTTAACTAATGAAATTAGTGATTGCAAGTCTGATTTACAGATTGATACGTATGGTAATAAGCTTTATTGG
>CBETCF010000248.1:0-2795 GCA_965534785.1 uncultured Psychrobacter sp. | reverse complement strand
GTAATGGGATTGGTATAACTACGAACCATTTTATGTTGACGAAAAAAAGTGGCGTATTGATCGCCAAAAGGGAGTAGGCAGACAGCTATTAAAGTAATAGACAGAATTAAAGTAACCGCTCGTTGCCATAATGCTCGACGTAAAGGCACTCGCTTTATACGAATTTTGGCAATAATAACTGCGGGTATAACGCCAAGCAGAAATACCCGAATAAAGAAACTTAGCGATATCAGCCCCATCGCTTCTGCTTGGTCAGTTTGCATACTATTGATCAGCATATTGGTATCAAATATCGTCCCATACCCATCCGTAAAATAGCCACACACGGCGGCTATTAACACCAGAGCAATTAGCATTGGTTTTGCGATCGGTCGATAGCATAACAACTGAAAGAGTAGCCACATCAAGCCGAACAGTAAGCCTGTGATAGAAATTACGAAGCCAATGTTGGTGTTAAAAGGATAAATGCTTAACACTTGCGCAAAAAAACCAAGATTCGCAGTAGCGACTAAATAAAGAGCCACGATTATTATTAGATAATTGAGATTGATCTCACGATTAAATATATTGCGTAGATAATTTTTTTTAGTATTGGCTTTGGTGATATCGGCGCTAAGTGCTTGAGAGGTTGACATAGTGGGGCTTCTCAACAGGATGGTAAGGAATGCAATTCCTTAATATAACAAGTGCTTTGTTAAGAAGACGTTAAGATAGTTGGGTTAAGTGATAGTTTGAGTGGATATTAGGATTAATTAAACTGAAAAATTAGCTAATATGCATGAGAAGCGCTTCAAAAGGAGATGTTCTGCCATGTTCAATACCATTCACACCAATCAACAGCTATTCACCTTGGCTGGCTTGATCATAGCAGTGATTATAGTCTTATGGCTTTTGCAATATGGCATTATTCATTATGGTAAGCAGATATTTGTCCGAGGTAAGCATTATTGTGAGGTGCTTAAACAGTATTTTGGAATCAGTAAACGGCTCGTTCGATTAAAAAACAGTTACCCCAAACTCTATCAATTTTTTTGGCAAAGGCTTCGCATCCAGCATTTTTCCGGCTTACCCCTGACACTTTTATTTCTAGTGATGGGCTATATCATATCGTTGTTTATCGGATTGGTTGAAGATGTCGTTACGTCAGATTCTATAGTAGCCATGGATCACTTTGTATCACAACAAATGGGTCTACTGAGTGAATCACCAGTCGTAAATTTCTTCATATTAATGACCAGTTTAGGGTCTACGCCCATTACCTGTTTGGTGGTATTTTTAACCGGCATTTTATGTTGGGTAATTGGTCAACGCTATATAGTCATTGGCTTACTAACGGCCACGATTGGCAGCACGATATTTACCTTTTTAAGTAAACTATTATTTCATCGCGGGCGACCACTAGATATTTTATTGCTCGAGCAGACATACTCCTTTCCTAGTGGACATGCGACGGTGACGATTGCCTTGTATGGGTTTCTTGCCTACATGGCTATTCGTTTTAGTAGAGACTTCACCAGACAAGTCCGTATAGTGGTGATCACGCTCTTCTTTTCTATATTAATAGGATTGAGTAGAATTGTGTTAAATGAGCATTATTTGAGTGATGTGTTAGGAGGCTATTTAGTAGGAGCATTATGGCTGACGGTAGGTATTAGTGTCACAGAGTGGCTAAGCGCAAGAGGTAAAATTAACTGGCAAATTAGCTGGTCATCCTCTCAGATTTATCTGGTTTGGCTCGGCGTTGTTAGCGTATTAGTTGGCACGTTGATATATGCCAAGGTCTATCAATTTCCGCTTTTGCTCTAAATAAAATAAGAGTGAAGCCGGCATAGAAAACACCAGTTTTCATGACTTTACCTAATAAAATGAGGACACGCCCTAGTTTAAAAAAGCCAGTTATCTAGGAATCTATCAATTATTCTTTTTGGTCAACGCAGGAGCGCCTTTAAAACGTAGTAAACGCAAAGCATTAAGCGTAACCAGCACGGTTGCACCAGTGTCAGCCATGACGGCGATCCATAGACCAGTAATACCTAGTACGGTAGTGATCAGAAACACTCCTTTCAGACCAAGCGCAAAAATTACGTTTTGATGAATGTTGGACATAGTTGCGCGCGACAGTGCAATCAGATGAGCGACGTCCGTAACGCGACTTTTCAATAATGCGATATCAGCTGTTTCGATAGCTACATCAGTACCACCGCCCATCGCAATGCCGACATCTGCGGTTGCTAGTGCTGGCGCATCATTAATACCATCACCAACCATCGCTATTTTAGTCTTGTCTTTCATCTCATTAAGCAGGCGCAGTTTATCTTCGGGCAGTAGCTCAGCTTCCCACTCTATGTCTAAATGACCAGCAAGAGCCTGAGCCGTAAGGCGGTTGTCGCCTGTGAGCATGACGGAGTGCACGCCCATCGCTTTGAGTTGTGCTACACCTTCTTGTGCGTCATCTCGCAATTCATCTCGTAGTGCGACCAATCCAAGCACTTCACGGTTTTGCTCATCGAATAGCACCGAAACGGTCTTTCCGTCGTTTTGTAGCGCTTCAATTTGTGCGTTTTGTTTGGGTGATAGCAAAGCCTCATTAGCGGCGTAGACAGGTGAGCCGATTGCAAGAGAACGCCCAGTTACAGTCGCATGAACCGCTTTGCCAGCAGTAGCGTAAGCATTAGAGGCCAACGGTATATTAATATTAGCAACTTTAGCATGATCAATAATGGCTTTAGCAAGCGGATGACTAGAGGCGGACTCGACACTGGCAAACAGTGCCAATATCTCATCTTGATCTTGAT
>CBETCF010000247.1:0-2808 GCA_965534785.1 uncultured Psychrobacter sp. | reverse complement strand
GGTGGCCTTAAAGAGAAGCTACTAGCGGCGCATCGCGGTGGTATCAAGCACGTGTTGATTCCAGCGACCAATGAGCGCGATTTGGCGGACATTCCTGATAACGTTAAGGAAGGTCTAACCATTCAGCCGGTAGCGACTATCGACGAAGTGCTTAAAGCGGCGTTGGTCGGCATGCCAAAACCGCTAAAGCCTGCCAAAGTCACGGTAGATACCACTTCTAAGAAGTCATTACATAGCTAAGCTGTAGCTTACTAAGCTTAATTTAACGAGAGCCGTTTACTTTAGAGTAAGCGGCTTTTTTGTGGCTAGCTTTTTATCTCTATCCTAATAACAATTTTCCTAGAGGTCTAAATGAAAGAGCTGTGCTATATTTTAGACAAATGTTTATATAGCAGACTATCATGATTTTAAATCGCTCGAATACTTTGCTTCTGGCAGCTAGCCTATTATTTGCAGTGACTTTGATAGGATGCCAAACCATAAAGCAAAATCCCAAACCAACGACAGCAACCCATAAATCAGCACAGATATCAACAACGCCAATCGTACCGATCATCTCAAAAGTAGCTAGAAAGTCAGAGCCAAGCGATGACGCTGAAATCATTATTATGGGTCCCGTAAATTATGATGACCAAAAAATTAAAAATAGCGACTCTTATAAATTCCCTGAGCTTCCTGTAGACAGCTTAAACCGCTACGACTGGCAATTGGTACGCTGGATAGATAATCAAGATTTCGTCACTGAAATCGTCAGCGAGCAACCTGTCATATTGGATATACGACATAACAATTTAATATTTAACTATGGCTGCGAGCGTTACCGAATCGTTCATAGTGAGATTATCGAAGGTAAATATAGCTCTCATGCAGTTAGCAATATCACCTTGCCCTCCTGCTCAAATAATGAGAGACATTCTACCTTGAACCACTCTCTGTTGGCTGAGCAATTACAAAGCGCCAGTGTTGAATCGTATTTAAATAGTACTTTTGCACCTTTTAGTAGAAGTCGTTTTTACTATGAATTATTACCATCAAAATCTAATAGTTATCAACTAGCCTTAAAGCTAAATAATAAGACATTAGTGTTTACTGGTACTATAAAACTTCTAAAACCAACGCTTGGCTTACCTATCAGCTATGAGTTTCTAAAGCGTTATCAATGGCAACTGGTTAGCGCTATCGATAATGATAAGAAAACTATCATTGAGCTCAGCCGTCCCGGTTTTCCAATAGTTGCCTACTTTGGCTATAGGTTTAATGATGAGCACCACGTCGGTTTTAGCGCCAACTGCAATGGTGTCGGTGGCCCTTACACTTTAAGCCCTGATAATACCTTGATTATAGGATCAGGGTCACAGACACTAATGGGCTGCGGCCCTAAACGTGAAGCGGCAGAAGATAAGATCAAAGCGCTTCAACAGCGTAGTAAAAGTCAGTTAAAGCTAGAAAAACTTGCCAATATAAATACGGATAATCCTGAGCTTCCCTATTATCTACTGACCCAAAATTTAGAAACTGGCGAAACGCTAATTTGGAAGAATTCAGCGACAGTCACTCGATAGCTCTTTTTCGCTTTGTGTTATTTATTAAGGATTCTATGATGCTACCTAAAAACATCCATTCATTGCTAGTTATTACTGTATTTGCTACTGGTTTAGCAAGCTGTCAGTCCGCTCCTTCTATCCAAAGCTCACAGCAACCTTCTGTAGTTAAAAACCCAACTATCAATACGCCTGCACCTATTGAAGATATAGAAGTAAAAGATTATCGAGTGACTCAATGGGCAAACGGCTATGACTGGCAGTTACAACAAGTCGTTGATGCTCAAGGCAATATTGTCAAAGTAGCTGCTGTCCCTCCTATCACTATAGAAGTCGCGCCTAGTAATATTAAACTCACTCAGGGCTGTCAGCGCTATGACATTGAGTTCTTGAGTATACTTGCTCCCCCTTTTCCTAATTATGGCTCTGGTAAACTTGCAGCGGAATCGTTATGTGCAGACAATCTTATCGATAAAACTATCAAATCCGAAACCAGTAATAATAGTTATAACGATACTTACAATACAATAGAGAAACTATTTCCTCAATATCCCTATTCTAGCCTTAATTTTAATCTCAAGCTGTTACCACTTGATAAGGCTCTGCTTCGGTCTAAAATATCGACTAACGTTGCACCCAAACGCTTGGCTCTTAATATTGAAAATGGCGCTAGTCTCATCTTTACTGGAACGTCTAAAAATTGGCTTAAACCGACTGGACTGCCCATTACTAATGAGCTGCTCGAACGTTATCAATGGCGACTGGCTAGTGGCACGAGCAATAACTATGACAACAATGGAAAATTGATATCAAGAGCCCCTATCAGTGACTTCTATTACCCAGACATTCCTATTTTGCTTAGTTTTTCGGCTGATAGAGATCAATATGCTTCATTTTACGCAGATTGCAATCAAGGTATCGGTGGCCCTTACGCTTTATTAAAGGATCATACTTTGTTAATAGGTTATGGACTTCAAACTGTGATGGGTTGTGGCTTTCAAGGTAATAGGCTTGAAACTACATTATCAGGTCTGATGGCTCGTAGTAAAAGTAAACTAACTTTAAGCCTGCAACCTACAAAACTAACGTCAACTGCATCAGTTGATTTTCCGCAGTATAATCTACTGCAAACTATGCAGACAGGTGAAACCCTAGTTTGGCAAAATGAGCCTTTACCAGTACGTACTTACTTGTCATCAGACTTATCATCCAATTCTGAAGCATTAGTGTCTAACGAAGAAATGCCTGTAGCTGAAGTACAGACTAG
>CBETCF010000246.1:0-2809 GCA_965534785.1 uncultured Psychrobacter sp. | reverse complement strand
AAGGCCGGGCAAGCGCCTTGCTCTTTCGCTAACTTATTTGAAGCTTTCAATAAATAATACTGTAGCGCTTCAAAGGTTTGATGGGTTAGACCTAATGCTGAGCCGTCTGAATAGCGTACGCCATTTTTGGCAAGGTAATAAGCATAGTTAATGACGCCAACACCTAAAGTACGGCGACGCATACTGCCGTTTTCAGCCGCTTTGACGGGATAGTCTTGATAGTCGAGCAGGGCATCAAGCGCACGGACGATTAACTCGGCAGGCTCTTCGATATCGCTGACGTTTTCGACTTTACCTAAGTTCACTGCTGATAGCGTACAAAGGGCGATCTCACCTTCTTCGTCATTGATGTTATCAAGTGGCTTAGTCGGTAACGCGATTTCCATACACAGATTCGATTGACGAATCGGCGCAACGCTTGCATCAAATGGGCTATGAGTATTGCAATGATCGACGTTTTGAATGTAAATACGACCGGTGCTGGCACGTTCTTGCATCATCAGGCTGAACAGATCAGCGGCTGGAATTTGACGCTGACGCACTGATTCGTCGCCTTCGTACTTAGTATACAACTCTTCAAACTTGTCTTGATCTTCAAAAAAGGCATCATACAGACCAGGAGTGTCATCAGGTGAAAACAGCGTAATGTTTTGGCCTTTGATCAGACGGGTATACATGGTTTTATTTAACTGCACGCCATAATCCATGTGACGGACACGGTTGTCTTCAACGCCGCGGTTATTTTTCAACACTAGTAGCGATTCTACCTCTAAATGCCATATGGGATAGAAGAGTGTCGCAGCCCCACCACGCACGCCGCCTTGTGAGCAGCATTTTACAGCGGTTTGGAATAGCTTATAGAAAGGGATACAACCAGTATGTTGCGCTTCACCGCCACGGATAGGGCTACCAAGGGCGCGGATACGGCCCGCGTTGATACCAATGCCGGCACGCTGTGACACGTAACGAACGATAGCGCTAGTGGTGGCGTTAATGGAGTCTAGGCTATCACCGCACTCGATTAACACGCATGAGCTGAACTGACGCGATGGCGTACGCACACCCGACATGATTGGCGTTGGCAATGAGATTTTGAATTGTGAAGTGGCATCATAGAAGCGTTTGACGTAGTCGAGACGCTCTGACTTTTCATAGCCTGCAAACAGACACATACCAACAAGCATATATAAGAACTGCGGGCTCTCATAAACGGTTTTAGTGACACGATCTTGTACTAAGTATTTACCCGCCATTTGCTCAACTGCCGCATATGCTAAATTCATATCGCGCCAGTGATCCAAGTACTCTTCTAATTCATCAAATTCTGCCCGGCTATAATCGGCTAGGATATGCTCGTCATACTTACCTGATTCGGTGAGTGTGGTGACATGATCGAATAGATGCGGCGGAGTAAAACGATTATAAGCGATTTTACGTAGATGAAAGATAGCAAGACGGGCAGCTAAATACTGATAGTCTGGGGTGTCTTCAGAGATTAAATCTGCTGCTGACTTGATAATAGTCTCGTGGATATCACGAGTCTTAATGCCTTCATAGAACTGAATATGCGATTTTAGCTCTACTTGTGAGACTGACACATTATCCAAATCGTGAGCAGCCCATTCAATAACCTTATGGATTTTATCTAAATCAATAGGCTCAAGACGTCCGTCGCGTTTGGTTACTTGAATTTTGTCAATATGTGTCATGCTGCCCTCACAAATGTTTTGTTAATATGGATATTAGCCAGTCAAAAACCGGCCTATATTTTTATTACGCTATAAGTTTTTATTACTAAGTTAGTACTATGGCTAATTTTTTTAGACAAAAGAATACTAACGGCCCTAGTGATAGTAAAAACCACTGAGCACTACATATAGCGTGTTTGTTAGTAGGTAGACACAATATAGCGGGAATATTTTGAAAATGCTATATTGATTTTAGATTGAATTTATGTTGTTGCAGGTAGGATGCTAGTCTAAATTTAAGCAAAGAGTGATGGCATAAGGCTTAGAAGAAATGTAAAGAATAATAAAATAAATTGTAAAAAATAGCTTGTATTTTGCTTTTCTCAATTTAATATTTTTATCGCTATTAAAGACCATTACAATAGTAAAATAGCGGCGAAGATTGTACCCGATACCGCCGATTAATACCATAAAAAATCGTCACCTAGAGAGTGACGATTGTAAGCTAAATAATATAGCTGCTTATTTAAGAGAGCTGTGATTAACTGTTAAATTGAATAAGCTAATTATATTACTGTGCGTACCGTTTTGGCGTTATCAAGCGCGGCATAAAGGTTGTTGACTTGCTCAACGGAGGTTAGATATAAGTTGACTCGCACAGAGTGGAAGCGACCTGTTTTTGACGGCTTCACTTGCACAGAGGCTAAGTCAAAATCTGGAAATTGACTACCTAAAATGAGCTTTACCTCATTGAGTAAACTCTCATGTTCGCCTTCATGACCGATAATACTCATTGGATAGTTCATAGGGAACTGCCAAAGCTCAGGGTTTTGTACGTCGGTTTTCTTGCCTTTTATTTCATCATTGCCTAAAGATACGTCAGAGAGGTTAACTTCTTTTTTGGGAGCTTGGTCTTGGCTACTTTGATTATCAGTATTTTGATTGTTATTATTTTTTGGATCGTCACTCATGATATGTGCCTCGTTTTTATTGAAAGGTTAGTTGTCTACTAAGATGATAGCTTGATTCACCATTTATAGCGGCACTAAGGATATAATTCAAGTGGTTTACGGGTGTTCCTAACATATTATTAACAACTGCGGTATGTCGTAAGTCCTGAG
>CBETCF010000245.1:0-2821 GCA_965534785.1 uncultured Psychrobacter sp. | reverse complement strand
ATTATTTATCTCTGAATTTAACGGGCTGAATAGCGCCTTTAGGATTGGGCATATTTGGATAATGATGCTCATGCTCGACATCACATTCAGCGCCGACGATGCTACCATCGTCTTTGATGGGTTTATGAATATAACCCACGCGTTCAGCAGGTGGCAGGTGCTCATGTTCCCACACCATCACTGCTTGCATACAAGTCTCACGCTGCTCCGGGCTCAGCGGACGACCATCTGGCCATTTACCAATCTCAATCGCTACCCGAAACTTATCTACTATCTCAGGATTCAAACTGGCTAGCATTGTCTCTTTATTCATCTTGCCTACTCTCCTCTAACTATCTACAAGCGTTTTTAGATCACTTTGACACTGCAACTCATTCTAATTGTGAATTTTCGCTATTATCATCAACGTGGTAATCTTTAAGGTTTTCATCGAGATTCACATCTTCAATTTCAATATCATCATCGTCATCGCTATCTAAGCTGAACTCTTCAGCATGCACATTCCAATGTAGCTTAGTGCGACAGGCTTCATAAAACTCAAAGCCAGGAGGATGTAATAAAGTTAGCTTATCAGGATGCTTACGAATATAAAGCCGCTGATCTTGTTCAAGCGGCACACTTGGCTTGCCATCAGCGCTCACCATCGGCTGCGTACGATTATCTTCGTGAATACGAATGCAAATTTCGCTATTACCACTGACCACAATAGGTCTGCTCGACAAGGTGTGCGGATGCATAGGAACCAGACAGATAGCGTCCATACTGGGGTGAATAATAGGGCCGCCACCTGAGAGCGCATAAGCGGTCGAGCCCGTCGGCGTAGCAGCAATCAAGCCATCACTATGCTGCCGATAAACGTCTTGACCGTCAATCTTCATCTGAAAATCAATCATGTGTACCGACTTACCAGCATGTAGCACGATATCATTAAGCGCCATGTCTTCATGAAGGATATTGTCTCCTTCCCGAATCTCCATCGTTAATAGGAATCGGTGATCGAGCTGATAGTCGCCCATCAACACTTGCCGTAATTTAAAGGCAACCTCGTTCGGTTTGACATCCGCTAAAAACCCAAGACGACCTCGGTTGACCCCAAGTACAGGCACTCGGTAACGTGCTAAGGCTTCGGCAGCATGCAAAATAGAGCCATCACCGCCTACCACAATGACTAAGTCGCAAATTTCACCTATCAAACTACGCTTGACGATTTTTACCTTTTCGATATCTACCAAATTCAAAGTAGGTAGATTAGCGGTTTGCACATCCATGATTAGCGTCAGGTTCATCTCATTGACGGTGTTCGCTACTTGAATCAAGCTTTGAATAACGCTACGTTTGCCAGCGCGGCCCATTAGCCCAATGCGGCGAAAGGCTGGATTCTTGATAGCATGAAATAATTCTGATTCGTGTAAATGTGGCAATCGGGCTGACTGCGCAGAGTTTTCCATAAAGCGACTCGACCAAACTTAAGAAGTACAATGGTGAATGATGCGTTGGCATCAATTGTTAGGGTAATGATAGCGATAAATAAGCCGTTAAACTAGCATGTTTTCTCAATAATCGTTGTTAACTGTCGTAATCGACCCCATCTATAGAACATTAGACGCTTACTTTAAAAGCCTCATAATGTTATTTGACTACTTCATTAATATCTAATTAATAGCTAAAGCTATATTCGATACTAAATACCAGCAACAATGAGACAACATCAGCGCTGAGAGCTAATAGCCGTCACGCAAAGACAGTTGACAATAATAGCGGTTTTGCTAAAGTAGCGTTAATTTATACTATTTTATATTAAGGACATATGTATGGCCAATCCTATTGTCAGTCGCGCAGAATTTGCGATCGGCGGCGAGCCAATGACCGTCAAGGGTGTAATACAAAAGACCAGTTTATTATTGGGATTAGCAGCTATCACAGGCGTAGGGTTTTTCTTCTACGCGCTAATGGCAGGGTTATCGCAAGGTTTTATCACTATGACCGCTTTCGGTAGTATGTTTGTCGCTTTCGGTCTAGCTATCTATATGACGTTTAAGCCCAAAAAAGCTAAAACACTTGCCGTCCCTTATGCTTTGCTTGAAGGACTATTTTTGGGCGGTATTTCACTATTCTTTATGAGAATGTATCCAAGCGTGCCAGTCACTGCTATGTGCGCCACTTTCGTTACTGCAGCCGTGATGTTAGGGCTTTATCGCTCTGGTCTAGTTAAGGTTACCCAAAAGTTTCGTTCTATTGTGACCTCAGCACTTATCGCTATTATGCTCGTTTATGTGGCTCAGTGGGTACTCTCTTTAGCTTTTGGTTCAAGCCTGCCTTTCTTGTTTGAAGGTGGCGCTATCGCTATCGGCTTTAGCTTATTCGTCATTGTTATTGCTTCTTTCACGCTATTATTAGATTTTGATAATATCGATCGCGGCGTAGCAGCTGGTATCTCAGAAGATTACGAGTGGTTATTTAGTATTGGTATTTTGGCGACGCTAGTGTGGATGTATATTGAATTCATGCGTCTACTAAGCTATCTACAAGACTAATGGAAAGAGCTGTCTAGTAATTATTCCATAAAAAAACCGCCTTTAATAAAAGGCGGTTTTTTTATGGATCAAACTAAACGACCATAATATAGATGATCATACTTCCTAGAATTAATATCATATTAAGCTCGCTTTAGGCGCAGCGCATTTAGTACCACCAGTAATGAGCTTAGTGACATACCAATGGCAGCAAGCCAAGGTGGTACATAACCTAAAGCTGCTGGTATCAATACACTACCGTTATAAGCAAGCGCCCAGCGGAAGTTTTGTTTGATAATACGTTCGGT
>CBETCF010000244.1:0-2823 GCA_965534785.1 uncultured Psychrobacter sp. | reverse complement strand
AGTTTAAGCAAGTTTCGCCTCAAGTATTAGTTTACTTGAGGTTTTTTTGTTTTTAAGTTTTGATGCATTATAAATGAGACGTACTCATTATAGTAGGATCTCTTCTTCTATTACACTAGGTATCAGACATTAGCGGTATTAATGAATCGATACTCCTCTCAGGATTTTACTATCAATACCTTAAAGTATTTAGTCCTATTTCATCGTAGTCAATAGTGACTCATCTATTTTTGAGTAATCAACAGCGCAAAATAAATCTGCTTGCGCCGTAACCATTGGCTAGTCTTTTTATATGAAAATCAAGTCATGTGACAAGCATAATCGCATGCCAAGGAAATGCTATGGCTTTTCGCACACCGTTAAAACAGCTGCATATTAAGACTCAAGATACAGGGTTTTTTGAGGGCCTTAATCGCTTTGTGGTTTTAACATCTCTATTATTAGTGACCTTAGTAGTAGCTTGGATATTAAGTGATATTGAGCGCTCTGGTATTGCACTCAGTGCCATAAAAAACTGGTCTTATGCCAATCTCAATGGTTATTACACCTATGCCATCGCCTTTTATATTATCGTCTGCTTGACTGTTATACTTTGGCCCTCATTTGGCCGTACTAAGCTTGGCAATGATCCCAATGGTAAGCCTGAATTTTCAAACTTTTCTTGGTTTTCTATGATTTTTGGTGCTGGTATCGGTATTGGAGTATTGACCTATAGTGCCGCCGAGCCGCTTTGGCATCTAGCCAGTAACCCAGAAACCATCATGTCAAAAGATTTGATTATGGCAACGCTGAGTAATAACGGCATTAGTCTACCTGAAGGGGCAGACGTCTTTGCTGTCTATCAAGATCAAGTTGCCGCTAATGCTATAGCACCGATTGAGGGTGTGGTTATGCCTAGGAGTGAAGATGCATTAGCAGCCGCTTATCGCTATTCTTTCTTGCATTGGGGCGTTAGTGCATGGGCGACTTATAGCTTAGTGGGTATCAGTCTGGCATTTTTTAGCTATGCTCGCGGCCTACCATTAACCATGCGTTCTGCGCTAACTCCACTATTTGGTAAGCACTTAGAGGGTAAGCTTGGCGATATTATCGATATCTCAGCCGTAATTGCCACTATTTTTGGTATCTCGCAAACCATTGGTGTTGGACTGAGCACTTTTGCCTCAGGCTTATATAGCATTACTGGGGCTGAGTGGCTAGTGACTAGCGCGGTGAGTCCTGAACCTACTACTGGCGCGCTGTTACTTTCTTTATTTATCGTGATGTGTCTATCGACTGCCTCTGCTCTATCAGGAGTAGGACGCGGGGTGAAGTGGCTTAGTAACCTCAACATGGTATTATCAATTTTACTGTTGGCCTTCTTCTTAATCTTTGGCGCGACCATGTTTGCTTTAGAGATGCTTGGTAAAGGTATTTTTAACTATATCGTCAACTTGCCCGCGATGATGTTTACGGTTTGGGATCCTAGTACTGAGCTTGGTGGTTGGCAGACTAGCTGGTCTATCTTTTATTGGGCTTGGTGGATTGCTTTTGCCCCATTTGTCGGTATGTTTTTAGCACGCATCTCCAAAAACCGTACCATTCGCGAGTTTGGCCTGATAGGTGTCTTGGCACCTAGTCTGACGCTATTTATTTGGTTCTCCTTAATCGGTGGTACGGGTATCGATTTGGAGCTAAGCGGTATCGCAGGAGGTCAGATATTTGATTCAGGCGTCACCGCACAGCTGTTTGAGATCATCGGCTTTATGCTACAGCCAACAATGGCTATCGGCGTCTCCACTATGGTGGTGGTACTACTACTCACGTATTTAGTAACCTCAGCTGATTCGGCGATATTAGTAGTCAATACTATCAATGCGGCAGGTAAAATCAAAGTCAAGAATAGAGCCAAGCATATACTGATATGGATTGTAGCCCTGACCGCAGTGATTGCCGCACTGCTCCTAGCAGGTGGACTAGATGCTATTACTTCCGCCATGATTATCGCTGCTGTGCCCTTCTCGCTTATTATTATATTAATGGCAATAAGCTTATTAAAAGCGCTAATTGTCGATCTTATGCAAGCGCGTAAGTCCTAAAGCGCTAGATCTAACAATATCGAATTTAAGCTCTTCTAACCTCAAGTAGTGATCTACTTGGGGTCTTTGCCTTTATTTAACGGGTTATCTGTACTTTAAGCCACCCTTTGACTTCTGCCTATTCCAACATCTTGTACTAACTTTATAACATAACTACAGTTAACCGTTTTATCACAGCCTGTTAAAAACAACTAAATGTCTTCGGTATCAATAAATCATCAGCTTTGTTACAAAAAAATAAAGCTGACTAAATGGTCAGTTATTCTATTTAAATCATGAGCTTAGCCGATAATAGTATTCAATTATTTGTATATAGCTGATTTAATTCATTAAATTAGTGTTGTCAGCAACTAAATAAAATGCTTAACTGTTTCAAAGTGTTAATAAATATTGCAAAGGGTAACTATATTTAAACCTCTCTTTACTCTGATTAGGGACACTTTTAACTCTAGCATCTATGCTATTCAGCCTTAATTTTAACGATTATCAGCTATAGTTCTTCTAGCAATAACTAAGCATTTTGACAAGGAGTTGGACGCTGTTGACTTAGACCTAAGTGGTTATTAAAAAATTCAGGTTTTTATAAGTCAAAGTAGTTAACGATCGTCAAGCATTTGCTAGAAACAAACGACTGTATATAAAGGAGTATTACTGTGCGTTATCACCCATCAATAAACCTATCGCCTGCTAAACAAATGAAAAAAACTCGCTTAAACCTTAAGCGCTCTATTGCTAAGCCTGTAGC
>CBETCF010000243.1:0-2834 GCA_965534785.1 uncultured Psychrobacter sp. | reverse complement strand
GCTATAAATTTTGGGCAAAATTATATCAAATACTAACCATAAAAAATCCCATAAATCGTTTAACGACTTATGGGATTACTATGACTTATGAAAAAACTATTAGACCAATTTGGCCAATACCGCCTCGCCCATCTGACGACAACCAACTTGCTGCAAACCACTTTCGTTTTTATCTAAGATATCGAGCGTCCGTAACCCATCATCTAATACATCGCTGACCGCTTGCTCAATAGCTTGAGCGGCTTGCTCTTGCTTAAAGGTGTAGCGCAGCATCATAGCTACCGATAAAATTGTCGCTAGCGGATTGGCCTTATCTTGGCCAGCAATATCAGGAGCAGAGCCATGGCAAGGCTCGTACATACCTTTACCATTTTCATCGAGGCTCGCCGATGGCAACATACCGATAGAGCCAGTAAGCATAGCCGCTTCATCGGATAAAATATCGCCGAACATATTCCCCGTAACCATTACATCGAACTGCTTAGGATCGCGAATAAGCTGCATGCAAGCGTTGTCAGCGTACATATGCGACAAATTAACATCGCTATAATCCGCTTCTTGCATTTTGATCATCGTCTGTTTCCACAGCTCAGTGACTTCTAACACATTAGCCTTGTCCACTGAGCAAACTTTGGCAGCTTTACCAGTGGTCTGCGCGCGAGTCTGTGCCATCTCAAACGCTACTTTACCAATACGCTCGATCTCGCTAGTGCTGTAGACCATAGTATTATAGCCTTGCTGCTCACCATTATCCAAAGTACGGATGCCGCGTGGCTCACCGAAATAGATACCGCCTGTCAGCTCGCGGACAATCAATAAATCTAAACCTGAGATAATCTCGGCTTTAATACTAGAAGCGTTAGCCAGCTGCGGATAAAGCTTGGCAACTCGCAAGTTTGCGAACAGACCTAGCTCACTACGAATCTTCAATAGGCCACGCTCAGGGCGTTTACTACGCTCGATACTATCCCATTTAGGACCACCAACGGCGCCAAGTAATACTGCATCAGCAGCACGCGCACGACTTAAAGTCTCTTCTGGTAATGGCTCGCCAGTAGCGTCAATAGCTACGCCGCCAATGAGTCCCGACTCAAGCGTCAAACCCAAATCAAACTTTTCATTAGTGGCTTTAAGTACTGCAATGGCTTGGGTCATAATCTCTGGACCAATGCCGTCGCCTGCTAGTGTCAATATAGTGGCCATACTATTCCTTGTCTGTGGATAATTTTTAATATAGTGATTAGGGTCAAAAGACATGACTTAATAAAACAGATAAGTTCAATTTCGACGCGAGACTATAGCGTTTATCTATTAAGCAAATTGTAGTGAGATAATAGCGCTAAGTAGTAGCAATCTTATCAAATAGTCCTGTTTCTACAAACTCGCCTTGACGCTCGGCATCGGCTTGCTTACAAAAACGACGCTCGAGCTTACCATCTTGTATTAGCTCAACACATAACGGATTCGGCGAAGCGTTAGCTAGTAAACTACTATTAGCTTGCTTAGGTTGCATACGATAGGCACGCAACTGATAAGTACCAGCGACGAACTCATGAATGACAGTGAAGCGTTCCACATAGCCAAGATTATTCTCAGGATAAAAATTCACTTGCACTTCACGCTTGATAGGTTTTACGCGCGCATAATAATTGGTCAATCCAGCAATGCCAGAAGCCGATAACGGCACTAACTTGACCGATTTGTCATCGAATAATGGCGTATCACTTTTATTGGGCATTTTTATTATAATAGCTGTATCAACAGGCTGATGGGTCTCAGCGGAAATGACAGCTTTCTTATCAATGCGAGTGATCTCGCAATGATAGGTCCCTATACAAGCAATATTAGTCTCACCTGCCACCGGATAAATCTTTCCTGACCAATTATCAGCGCTATCGGCCTTTTCTATCTGCTGATAACCGCTAAAAAGCTGACAGCTAGATAACAATAAGCTCATAGCAATAACTGAGCTCACAGCACTAGCAAAACGTGTTTTTTTCAGCACTTTTTTCATAGTAACGACTACTTTTTATAAATTATAATGTTGCTTTTATAATAGCTATGTCGCTGCTATAACTCAACAAGGTATTATTGACTATGTGATTTTTATTAATACTTGCTTAAAATTATTAACTTAAGCTTGTACCTCATTAAATATCCAAGGTGTTTTTTGCATCATCTTATGCTCATATTCTTTAATCGCGTCGCTTTGTTGCAGGGTCAAGCCAATATCGTCAAGACCATTTAATAAACAATGCTTACGAAAATCATCGACTTCGAACGCATACTCTTCACCCGTTGGTGTGATGACCACCTGACGCTCAAGATCCGCAGTCAGCTCATAGCCTTCATTAGCAAAAGTCGCTTGCATTAAAGTATCGACGATAGCTTCATCTAAGATGATGGGCAACATACCGTTCTTAAAGCAGTTGTTATAAAAAATATCGGCAAAGCTTGGTGCAATCACGGTACGAAAGCCATACTCTGATAGCGCCCATGGCGCATGCTCACGACTAGAGCCGCAGCCAAAGTTCTTGCGCGCCAGTAAAATAGTAGCGCCTTCATAACGAGGTTGGTTCAATACAAAGTCTGGATTGATAGGGCGTTGGCTATTATCTTGGCCGCCATTCAAAGAAGGCACGCCCTCATCAAGGTAACGCCAATCATCGAACAAGTTGACACCAAAACCGGTCCTTTTAATAGACTTTAAAAACTGCTTAGGGATAATTTGGTCGGTATCAACGTTGGCGCGATCTAGCGGACAGACGATACCCGTTTGAGTGTTATAAGCTTGCATGGTAATTCCTATATTATAAAAATGTGAGAAGCGTCAA